>DASUON010000448.1:0-10654 GCA_036276615.1 Burkholderiaceae bacterium | reverse complement strand
CAAGTCTTGCAACTGAACGTTCGGGTTGATGACCTGCGCCGCCGGGTCGGTCATCGGTTTGTGGCTGGCCGGGCCGTAAGTGCCAACCGCAACAATGTAGGCGTCACCACCGCCATTTTCATAAAACAGGCGAATGCTGTTGTACAGGTAATAGATGGTGGCCGGGTCAGGCAATATCGAGCAGCACTGGCCATTCAGGGTCATGCATTGACCCACGGTGGGCACCGTCTGTTGCTGGACGAGGTAGTACGCCGGGTTGTATTGCTTGGCCGGATCAGCTGGGGGCGGCGGATCGGGCAGCATGAAGATGGCCTGGAATTCAGCGAACGACGAGATCTTGACAGGCTTGTTGTCATAAGAAGTCCCCTGATACGCCGCCTGCGGCGTGTAGCCAATGAATGCGGGAACCGCCGTCGCGACCGGTGTCACCGAATTTGGAAATCCATTGACTTCATTGATGTAAACGCCTGGCGTCGAAAAGTGGGTGGCCATGTTGAATTTGTCCTGTTTTCTTTGTGAAGAACCGTGGTTTGTGTCAGGCCATCGTCAATCGAGTGCCTTTTCGCCGCCCATGGTCGCTGGAGGCTGAACCGTCAAATCAAGAACTTGTGTGGGCACCTCCTGCAATGAAAGCCGCCAACCGCGGCCCATGGTGGGCAATCTGCGCCAGCGACGCATAACCGTAGCCGATGACCAGGCCGCGCAGGTCCTGGCGCTTGAGGCAGTAGGCCGACAAGGGGCGCACGGTCAGGCCCTGCTGGGCCAGGGTGTGGGCCAGGGCGCGGTCGTCCACCGGGGTGCCATCGGGTTTGGGGACCAGGCGCAGGCACAGGTGCAGGCCCTGTTCGGCCCCTGAAATCCAGCCCAGCCCGCTGTGCAGCACGGGCTGCAGCGCCGCCACCAGGGCCTTGCGCCGCTCGGCATAGGCCTGGCGGGCGCGGCGCAGGGTGCTGGCAAAGTGGCCCATTTCGATGAACTCGGCCAATGCCGCCTGTTGGGTGAGCTGGCCGGGGCGGTTCAGGTCGTAGTGGGCCTGGCGGAATTCGGCCACCCGCGCCTGGGGCACCACCAGGTAGCCCAGCTTGAGGCCGGGGTACAGCACCTTGGAGAAGGTGCCCATGTAGAGCACGCGGCCATCGGCGTCCAGCCCTTGCAGCGAGGACACGGGCGGGCCGCTGAAGCGGAATTCACTGTCGTAATCGTCTTCCAGCACCCAGGCGTTGTGTTGGCGGGCCGCTTGCAGCACCTGATGGCGGCGGGGCAGCGACATCACCGCCCCCGTGGGGTATTGGTGTGAAGGGGTCACGTACAGAAAGCGGGGCGGGTGGGCGTGGTCGGCCGGGGTGGGGCAGATGCCTTCGCCATCCACCGCCACCGGGTGCATGGCCAGGCTGGTGGCCAGGAAGGCCTTGGTGGCCCCCCAGTAGGCCGGGTCTTCCACCCACACGGTGTCACCGGGGTCGGCCAGCAGCTGGGCGCACAGTTCCAGCGATTGCTGGGTGCCGCTGGTGATGAGCACCTGGTCGGGCTCCAGCTGCACACTGCGGAACACGCGCAGGTAGTCGGCCACGGCACGGCGCAGCGGGCCGTAGCCGCCGGTGGCGCTGTAGTCGAGCATGTCGGCGCGGGTCTGGCGCCAGTGGCGGTTTTGCAGGCGCTGCCACAGGTTGACGGGGAAGGCCCCAAAGTCCGCCGGGCCGGGGGCGAAGGGCTGCACCTCCAGGTCGGTGGCGTTGAAGCGGTGGGCCAGGGCTTCGCCCCGGTTGGACAGGGGCAGCGGGTCGGGCACCAAGCTGCGGGCGGTGCGTGCGGCGTGCGCGGTGCGGGCCGAGCGCAGGGCCTGGGCGGTGGTGCCGTCGTTGGGCTGGGCGTGCCCCAGGGCCAGGGTGGAAACGGTGTCGGCCACGTAGGTGCCGCTGCCCACGTGGCTGCTCAGGTAGCCTTCCACCGTGAGCTGGCCGATGGCAGCCATGACGGTGTTGCGCGAGACGCCCAGGTCTTGCGCCAGGTCGCGGGTGGAGGGCAGGCGTTCGCCCGCGGCCAGCTTGCCGTCGAGCATGGCGCGGCGCATGGCTTCGTACAGTTGCCGGTTGAGGGGCAGGGCGGTGTGCCGGGCCATGTCGGCCAGCAGAAATTCAGACAGCATGGCGTTCTGAGAGGGTAAGTGGCACCCTCATGTTGCCACAAATGGTGCTTTTTTGTATCCAATTGCCTGGGCAGAATGAAGCCATGACCTCGCCTTCGCTGGACCTTGTCCCCCCGCCACCGTTGATCCGCCCGCCCCTGGTGTGGCTGCCGGCCGACCACCGTTTGCTGGGCTCCGAACCCCACCGCATGCCTTACCTGGTGCTGGGCGACAAGTACGCCCGCGCCGTGAAGGTGGGGGCGCAGGCCCAGCCGGTGGTGTTTGCGCTGGCCCAGGCCAGCCAGATTGCCCACCTGCTGCCGCTGGTGGATGGGGTGATGCTGACGGGTTCGCCCTCCAACGTGCACCCCTCGCATTTCAACGAGCTGGTGCGTGACCCTTCGCTGCCGCTGGATCCCGAGCGCGACGGCCTCACGCTGGCCCTGATCCGCGCCTGCATTGAGCAGGGCGTGCCCCTGCTGGGCATTTGCCGCGGGTTCCAGGAAATCAACGTGGCGCTGGGTGGCAGCCTGTACCAGGCGGTGCAGGACGTGCCGGGCCGCATGGACCACCGCGAGCCCGACGGCGTGTCGCCCGACGCGCAATACGCCCCGGCGCACGACATTGCCATGGCCCCCGACAGCCTGTTGGCGCGGCTGGCCGGTGGCACCACGGCGCGGGTGAACTCGCTGCACGGCCAAGGCGTGAACCGGCTGGGCGATGGCCTGCGGGCCGTGGCCCACGCGCCCGATGGGCAGATTGAAGCCTTTGAAATGACCGACGCTGCCGGTTTTGCCCTGGCGGTGCAGTGGCACCCCGAGTGGCGCTGCTGGGAGAATGGGTTTTACGGGGCCATCTTCAAAGCCTTCGGCGAAGCCTGTGCCCAGCGTGCTGCAACAAGGACAACCTCATGAACGACGCAACCAAACTCCACAGCTTCAACGACCTGGAACAATGGCTCAACGCCCGCCGCGTGACCGAGGTGGAATGCCTGGTGCCCGACCTGACCGGGGTGGCCCGCGGCAAGATCCTGCCGCGTGAAAAGTTCACCGAAGACCGCGGCATGCGCCTGCCCCAAGGCATTGTGGGCATGGGCGTGACGGGCGAGTTTCCGCAAAGCGGCCCCTACTACGACGTGGTGGACCCCACCGACCGCGACATGCAGCTGCGGCCCGACCCCAGCACCGTGCGCATCGTCCCCTGGGCCACCGACCCCACGGCGCAGGTCATCCACGACTGTTTCGACCACGAGGGCAAGCTGGTGCCGTTTGCCCCGCGCAGCGTGCTGCGCCATGTGTGCGACCTGTACGACCAGATGGGCCTCTCCCCCGTGGTGGCGCCTGAGCTGGAGTTCTACCTGACGGCGCGCAACACCGACAGCAACATCCCGCTCAAGCCGCCCATTGGCCGCAGTGGCCGGGCCGAGACCTCGCGCCAGGCCTACAGCATCGACGCGGTCAACGAGTTCGACCCGCTGTTTGAAGACATCTACGACTGCTGCGACAAGATGGGCCTGAACGTGGACACGCTGATCCACGAAATCGGCGCGGGGCAGATGGAGATCAACTTCTTCCACGCCCACCCGCTGGGGCTGGCCGACGAGGTGTTCTTCTTCAAGCGCACGGTGCGCGAGGTGGCCTTGCGCCACGACATGTACGCCACCTTCATGGCCAAGCCCATCGCGGGCGAGCCGGGCAGCGCCATGCACGTGCACCAGAGCATCGTCAGCAAGGACACCGGTCGCAACATCTTCAGCAACGAGGATGGCAGCCCGTCCGAGGCGTTCTACCACTACATCGGGGGGCTGCAACGCTACATCCCGGCGGCCATGGCCCTGGTGGCCCCGTATGTGAACAGCTACCGCCGCCTGGCGCGGCACACGGCGGCGCCCATCAACATCGAGTGGGGGCATGACAACCGCACCGTGGGCATCCGCTCGCCCATTTCCAGCCCGCAGGCCCGCCGGGTGGAAAACCGCGTGATCGGCGCCGACGCCAACCCCTACGTGGCCCTGGCCATGACGCTGGCCTGCGGTTACCTGGGGCTGAAGAACAAGATCATGCCCAAACCCGAAATGAAGGGCGATGCCTACCTGGCCCCCTACACGCTGCCCCGGTCCTTGGGCGAGGCGCTGGACTGGCTGCGCAACGAGCCCGACCTGCACGAGGTGCTGGGCCACGGCTTCATCACCATCTACACCGAGATCAAGGAACTGGAATTCGCCGAGTTCATGAAGGTGATTTCGCCCTGGGAGCGTGAGCACCTGTTGCTACATGTTTGATAGCTACTTGCGCTTTTAAATAAAGCGCTGGATGCCATTTTTGTATTGAATTTTTGGGAGCGCCTGCCATGAGCCTCACCCCCACCGCCTGCACCAACCCCCACGCCAGCGAGCTGCAACGGCTCGACAGCGCCCACTTCATCCACCCCTTCACCGACCATGGCGACCTGGCCACCCGCGGCTCGCGGGTGATTGAGCGGGCCGAGGGCATCTACGTGTGGGACAGCGAAGGCCACCGCATGCTCGACGGCATGAGCGGCCTGTGGTGCGTCAACGCCGGTTATGGCCGCAAGGAGCTGGCCGAGGCCGCGTACCAGCAGATGCTGAAGCTGCCCTTCTACAACAGCTTCTTCCAGACCACCAACGAACCCGCCGTGCGCCTGGCCACCAAGCTGGCCAGCCTGGCCCCGGCGGTCAGCGGCCCCACAGGCAACTGGCGCTTTGACCATGTGTTCTTCAGCTCCAGCGGCAGCGAAAGCAACGACACCAACGTGCGCATGGTGCGCCGCTACTGGGACCTGAAGGGCCAGCCGCAGCGAAAGGTCATCATCAGCCGCCACAACGCCTACCACGGCAGCACCATGGCCGGGGCCTCGCTGGGTGGCATGAGCGGCATGCACGCCCAGGGCGACCTGCCCATTCCCAACATCACCCACATCGGCCAGCCCTACTTTTTTGAAAACGCGCTGCCCGGCGAGAGCGAGGCCGACTTTGGCCTGCGCGCCGCCCGCTGGCTGGAAGAGAAAATTCTGGAACTGGGGGCCGACAAGGTGGCCGCCTTCATCGCCGAACCGGTGCAGGGCGCGGGCGGCGTCATCATCCCCCCGGCCACGTATTGGCCGGAGATTCAGCGCATCGTGGACCAGTACGGCATTTTGCTGGTGAGCGACGAGGTGATTTGCGCCTTTGGCCGCCTGGGCCACTGGTTTGCCTACGAAAAGTTCGGCTACCGCCCCGATTTGGTGACCTTTGCCAAGGCCGTCACCAGCGGCTACATCCCCCTGGGTGGGGTGATGGTGGGCGGGCGCGTGGCCCAGACGCTGATCGACCAGGGTGGCGAGTTCAACCACGGCTACACCTACAGCGGCCACCCCACGGCCTGTGCCGTGGCCCTGGCCAACCTGGAGCTGATGGAGCGCGAGAACCTGCCGGGCCGGGTGAAGGACGACATTGGCCCCTACCTGGCCCAACGCTACGCCGAGCTGAACGACCACCCCCTGGTGGGCGTGGCCGAAACCTGCGGCTTTGTGGCCGGGCTGGTGCTGGTGAAAAGCAAGACCCGCGGGGCCGACGGGCGCATGCAGCTGTTCCCCGAAGACCTGGCCGTGGGCATGAAGTGCCGGGCGCACTGCTTCAAGAACGGCCTGATCATGCGGGCCGTGGGCGACCGCATGATCATCGCCCCGCCGCTGACCATGACGCATGCGCAAATCGACGAGCTGGTGGGCCTGATCCGACAGGTGCTGGACCTGACCCTGGCCGAGTTGAAAGCCGCCGGACACTGGGGTTGACCGCACAGAGCGAATGCACCGGGCCTGACTACAATGTTTTGGTCCGTTTTTTGCTCTGATTTCATCAACCCGTCTTCTCCTCACCTTTCAGGAGTGAATGCACCATGAAGAAGCATGTTCTGGCGTTTGCAGTGGCTGCGGCCATGTTGGCCGCCGCTTGTGGCAAGAAGGAAGAACCCGCACCGGCGCCCGCCCCGGCTCCAGCCCCCGCGGCCGCACCCGCCACCCCGCCCGCTCCGCCGCCAGAAGAGAAGGTGCTCAACATCTACAACTGGCCCGACTACATCCCCGAAGGCATGGTGGCCGCCTTCGAGAAGGAAACCGGCATCAAGGTCAACTACGACACCTTTGAAACCAACGAGGCGCTGCACGCCAAGCTGGTGGCCGGCAACACCGGGTACGACATCGTGGTGCCCGGCACCACCGGTGGCTACAGCGCCACCCACGTGGCCGCAGGCCTGTTCCAGCCGCTGGACAAGGCCCAGATCCCCAACCTGACCAACCTGGACCCCGCGGTGATGCAGGTCCTCACCAAGGCCGACCCCGACAACAAACACCTGGTGCCCTGGGCCTGGGGTTTCACCACCGTGGGCATCAACAAGACCAAGGTTGAAAAGGCCCTGGGCAAGATGCCCATGCCCGAAAACGCCTGGGACCTGGTGTTCAAGCCCGAGTACACCAAGAAGCTGAAGTCCTGCGGCATTGCCTACCTGGATTCGCCCGCCGAAATCCTGCCCGTGGCCCTGCACTACGTGGGCAAGGACGCCTACAGCAACGACGCCGCCGACTACAAGGTGGCCACCGACATGCTGGCCAAGGTGCGCAAGGACATCCGCCTGTTCAGCAGCACCATGATCGACGACATCGCCGGCGGCAAGGCCTGCGCGGTCATCGGCTGGTCGGGTGACATCAACCAGGCCGCGGCCCGCGCCAAGGACAACGGCTCCAAGGACGTGATCGAGGCCCTGCTGCCCAGCACCGGTGCCCTGCTGTTCGTGGACTCCATGGCCGTCACCAAAGACGCCAAGCACCCGGGCAACGCCGCCAAGTTCATCGACTTCTACCTGCGTGCCGAGAACGCCGCCCAGATGTCCAACGACATGGGCTACCCCACGGCCAACAAGGCCGGCATGGCCCAGGTCAAGCCGGAGATTGCGGGCAACAAGACCATCTTCGTGGATGCCGAGTACATGCCCAAGATGATCGCGCCCAACAGCTTCAGCAACGAAGCCCGCGAAGCCATGGCCGGTGCCTACAACGCCTTCAAACAAGGCAAGTGAGGCTGACCCACCCACCCACGACCTTTGCCGCATGAAGACAGAGGTCGCACAGGGCTGTTCGACCACACCGGCGAACAGCCCTTTTCTTTGAAGGACCCCCCTCCATGGCCGAAAAACCCGCAGAGAAGGTGCCGCGCGAGCGTTACCTGGAAACCATCAAACTGGTCAAACGCTTTGACGAGGCGCTGGCGGTGGACGAAGTCTCGCTGTCGGTGGGCAAGGGTGAAATCTTTGCGCTGCTGGGCAGTTCGGGCTGTGGCAAGTCCACCCTGCTGCGCATGCTGGCGGGGTTTGAAACCCCCACCTCGGGCCAGATTCTGCTGGGGGGCCAGGACGTGGCGGGCATGCCACCCTACGAGCGTCCGGTGAACATGATGTTCCAGAGTTATGCGCTGTTTCCGCACCTCAACATCTGGGAGAACGTGGCCTTTGGCCTGAAGCGCGAGGGTTGCCCCAAGGCCGAGATCCAGGAGCGTGTGGGCAACATGCTCGACCTGGTGCAGCTGGGCCAGTACGCCAAGCGCAAGCCGCACCAGCTCTCGGGCGGGCAGCAGCAGCGCGTGGCGCTGGCGCGCAGCCTGGCCAAGAAACCCAAGCTGCTGCTGCTGGACGAGCCGCTGGGCGCGCTGGACAAGAAGCTGCGCGAGCAGACGCAGTTCGAGCTGGTCAACATCATCGAAAAGGTGGGCGTGACCTGCGTGATGGTCACGCACGACCAGGAAGAGGCCATGACCATGGCCAGCCGCATCGCCGTCATGAGCAAGGGCCGGGTGCTGCAGGTGGGCAGCCCGGAAGAGATTTACGAACACCCGGCCAGCCGCTTCGTGGCCGACTTCATCGGCAGCGTCAACCTGTTCGATGGCCAACTGACCACCGACCAGCCCGACCGCTGTGCGGCCACCACCGGCATTGGTGAAATCCACGTGGGCCATGGCGTGAGTGGCGCGCTGAACATGCCGGTGGCCGTGGCCGTGCGGCCCGAGAAGATCGAGATCAGCAAGAACCGCCCTGCCGATGTGTCGTTCAACCTGTTCACCGGCAAGGTGAAGGAGATTGCCTACTTCGGCTCGTACAACAGCTTCATCGTGCAGGCCAGCAACGGGCAGAAGGTCAAGATCACCGAGGCCAACACCTCGCGCCACGACCTGTCGCACATCACCTGGGAGGACGAGGTGTTCTTCTGGTGGGGCGACCGCGCCGGCATCGTGCTGCGCGACTGAGCGAAAGGGCCTGTTCACATGTCCCTGACCTCCTCCCATCCCCCATCCTCGGCCCCACAGGCGGCACGCACGGCAACGGCGGCACCCGCGGTGGCCCTGCCGTCTCAGCACGGTGCCCGTGCCCCTGAGGTTCAGCGCGGCTTCATGGCCGTGCCGGGCCGCCGCTTTGTCATCGGTGTGCCCTATGCGTGGCTGCTGGTGTTCTTCTTTCTGCCCTTCCTCATCCTGCTGTACATCAGCTTTGTGGACATGGGCGAGAGCCTGCACCCCTTCAAGCCGCTGTGGGATTCGCAGAGCGGCATCCTGCACCTCAAGTACGAGAACTACTGGACGGTGTTCAAGACCGAGTGGGACGCCGCGCTGTTCCAGACGCTGTACGTGGAGGCCTACCTGCGCTCCATCTGGTACGCCTTTGTGACGGCGCTGCTGTGCCTGGCGGTGGGCTACCCGTTTGCGTACTTCATTGCCCGTTCGCCCGCGTCGGCCCGCCCGGCGCTGCTGATGATGGTGATGCTGCCGTTCTGGACCTCGTTCCTGCTGCGCGTCTACGCCTGGAAGGGCATCCTGGGTGACCAGGGCGTCATCAACCAGGTGCTGATGGGCCTGGGACTGACCACCGAGCCGGTGCAGATGCTCTACACCAACGTGTCCATGCTGGTGGGCATGACCTATGTGTACCTGCCCTTCATGGTGCTGCCGCTGTATGCCAACCTGGTGAAGATGGACTTCCGCCTGCTGGAGGCCGCCTACGACCTGGGCACCACGCCGTTCAAGGCGTTCTGGCTCATCACCGTGCCGCTGTCCAAGGCCGGGATCATCGCGGGCTTCATGCTGGTGTTCATCCCGTCGGTGGGCGAGTTCGTCATCCCCAGCCTGCTGGGCGGCCCCGAGAACCTGATGATTGGCCGCGTGGTGTGGGACGAGATGTTCATTGCCAACAACTGGCCCCGCGCCTCGGCGCTGGCGGTGGTGATGATCGGCCTGATCGTGGTGCCCCTGGCGGTGTACTACCACTACACCGGCGAACGCGGCGAACCCAAGCACTGATCAAGCGCTACACAAACAATAGCTGTTTGCGCTTTTAAATAAAGCGCGGGAAGGCATTTTCATCATGAAAAACGGGCTGCAACGGTATTTTGGCAAGGCGTGGATGGCGGCGTCCTACCTGTTCCTGTACCTGCCACTGGTGTTCATGGTGGTGTTCAGCTTCAACAGCACCCGCCAGGACGCCAACTTCACCGGCTTTTCGCTGCGCTGGTACGAGGCGCTGACGCGGGACACCAAGATCGTCGAGGGCTTCTGGCTCTCGCTCAAGGTGGCGGCGGTCACGGGCGTGCTGTCGGCCATCCTGGGCACGTTTGCCGCCTTTGTGCTGGTGCGCTACAAGCGGTTTGCCGGGCGCACGGTGTTCAGCGGCATGGTCAACGCGCCGCTGGTCATGCCCGAGGTGGTCATTGGCCTGTCGCTGCTGCTGCTGATGGTGGGGGCGCAAAACGTGTTCGGCTGGCCCGAGCGGGGCATGCTCACCATCATCCTGGGCCACACGCTGCTGGGCATGGCCTACGGCATGGTGGTGGTGCAAAGCCGCCTGCTGGAAATGGACCGCCGCATTGAAGAGGCCGCCATGGACCTGGGCGCCCGCCCGCACCAGGTGTTCTTCCTGATCACGCTGCCCAACATCTTCCAGGCCATTCTTGCGGCGTTTCTGCTGAGTTTCACGCTCAGTTTCGACGACGTGGTGATTTCCGAATTCCTCTCCGGCCCCGGTGTCAACACGCTGCCGCAGGTCATCTTTGGTTATGCCCGCCGCGGTATCAACCCCACCATCTACGCCGCGGCCACGCTGTTGATTGCCACCGTGACCGTGGTCATCGTGGGCTACAGCGTGTGGGTGGCCCGCCAGACCCGCAAGCGCGAGCGCGACATGGCCGCCGCCATGCGGGCCGAGACGGTGGCGTTGATGGCCAAGTGAGGCCCGGGGCCAATGGCCCCTTGATTTGGCCGCAATTGGTTGGTGGGGTCGGTAATAAACGCCGATACCATGGTGCCAATCCTTCCCCTCGGGTGGGGCGCGTGTGCCGCGCTCCGACCGTCCAACGCTGTTCCTGAGCAGGTTAACCATGACCCAAGCCCCAACCCCCACCTTCAACGGCCAGGCCTTCATCAACGGCCAGCGCGTCCACGCCCTGGACGGCCAGACCTTCGAAAAACATTCCCCAGTGGATGGCCGTTTGCTC
>DASUON010000447.1:0-4673 GCA_036276615.1 Burkholderiaceae bacterium | reverse complement strand
CTGAAGGTGGTGGGCAAAGACCCCAAAAAGGTCAAGCTGGTCACCTCCGGGGCCGGGGCAGCCGCGCTGGCCTGCCTGGGCCTGCTGGTCAAGCTGGGCATTCCGCGCGAGAACATCTACGTCACCGACCTGGCCGGGGTGGTCTACGAAGGCCGCACCGAGCTGATGGACGAGGACAAGATCCAGTTCGCCCAGAAGACCGACGCCCGCACGCTGGGCGAAATCATCGACGGGGCCGACATCTTCCTGGGCCTGTCCGCCGGGGGCGTGCTCAAGCAGGACATGGTGGCCAAGATGGCCGCCCAGCCGCTGATCTTCGCGCTGGCCAACCCCACGCCCGAAATCGCGCCCGAGCTGGTCAAGCAGGTGCGTGACGACGCCATCATGGCCACAGGCCGCACCGACTACCCCAACCAGGTCAACAACGTCCTGTGCTTCCCGTACATCTTCCGCGGGGCGCTGGATGCCGGGGCCTCCACCATCACCGACGAGATGGAGATTGCCGCGGTGCACGCCATCGCCGAGCTGGCCCAGGCCGAGCAGAACGAGGTGGTGGCCGCCGCCTACGTGGGCGAAAAACTGGCCTTCGGGCCTGAGTACCTGATTCCCAAGCCGTTCGACCCACGGCTGATGATCAAGATCGCCCCCGCGGTGGCCCAGGCCGCCGCCGACAGCGGCGTGGCCCAGCGCCCCATCGCCGACATGGCCGCCTACCGCGAGAAGCTGCAAAGCTTCGTGTTCGCGTCGGGCACGCTGATGAAGCCCATCTACGCCGCCGCCAAGCAGGCCACGGCCAAACGCATCGCCTACGCCGAGGGTGAAGAAGAGCGCGTGCTGCGCGCCTGCCAGATCGTGGTGGACGAGGGCTTGGCCCGGCCCACGCTGATCGGCCGCCCCGCCGTCATCGCCCAACGCATCGAAAAGTTCGGCCTGCGCCTGCGCGAGGAGCTGGACTACGACGTGGTCAACGTCGAACAGGACGCGCGTTACCGCGACTTCTGGCAGACCTACCACCAGATGACCGAGCGCCGCGGCGTGACCGCCCAGTTGGCCAAGATCGAGATGCGCCGCCGCCTCACCCTCATCGGTTCCATGCTGCTGCACAAGGGCCATGTGGACGGCATGATCTGCGGCACCTGGGGCACCACCTCCAACCACCTGGAGTACATCGACCAGGTGATCGGCAAGGCCGAGGGCGGCAGCCCCAGCACCCCGCAGGACGTGAACATCTACGCCTGCATGAACGGCCTCATGCTGCCAGGCCGCCAGGTCTTCCTGGTGGACACCCACGTCAACTACGACCCCACCGCCGAAGAGCTGTGCGAGATCACGGTGATGGCCGCCGAGGAAATGATGCGCTTCGGCCTCAAGCCCAAGGTGGCGCTGCTGTCGCACTCCAACTTTGGCTCGTCCAACCAACCCAGCGCCGTGAAGATGCGCCAGACCTTCCAGCTGCTGCGCCAGCAGGCCCCCTGGCTGGAGGTGGATGGCGAAATGCATGGCGACCTGGCCCTGGACGCCGAGGCCCGCACCAAGCTCATGCCCAACACCTTGCTGCACGGCGAGGCCAACCTGCTGGTCATGCCCAACATCGATGCGGCCAACATCGCCTACAACCTGCTCAAGACCGCCGCGGGCGGCAACATCGCCATTGGCCCGGTGCTGTTGGGGGCGGCCAAGCCGGTGCACATCCTCACGTCCAGCACCACGGTGCGCCGCATCGTCAACATGACGGCGCTGACGGTGGCAGACGCCAACGCGCAACGCTGAACCCCGTGGGGCATGGACGCCAAAAAGTGACACCAACATGAATTTCTCATGACGTCAACCATGTCCCTGTAACACGCCGTTACACCGCGTCAGACTTGCCTTTTGCCGCCAACTCAGGCAAACTTCTGCCCTCGCTTTTCAGGGTTTACCCGCAAAGGTGGGCATGATTTCAAAAGGGTTGGTGAATCGATTTTGGGTGGCTTTGGCGCTGGTGGGATCGGTGTGGGTGGCGTCACCTGCAGCGGCCTTTCAAGCCAATGAAGCCTCTCGGCCCACCGTGGCCGTGTCGGATCTTCCACCCCAAGGCCAAACGGTCATGAAGCTCATTGCCGCCGGAGGGCCCTTCCCTTACGAGAAAGACGGGAGCGTCTTTGGCAACCGTGAACGTGTGCTTCCCCCCCAGAAACGTGGCCACTACCGTGAATACACGGTCCCCACGCCAGGGCTCAAGCACCGGGGTGCCCGACGCATCGTCTGCGGGGGGAAACAACCCCGAACCCCTGAAGCCTGTTATTACACCGCAGACCATTACGCCAGCTTCCGACTGATTGTCCAGGATCAGTGAGCCGCTTTTTTTGCAAACCGCCAGCCATTTGAAAGAGAACGGAGATGGAAATGCCACTTCGTAACGTCCGCAGCAACATCGTCCAGTCCATCCGCGCCCACCGCGTGGAAGACTTGCAGGCTGCTGCCGAACAGATGGGTCATCACTTCCTGTACGCCAACCTGGCCCAGGCCCAGAGCAAGCAGGACGTGCTGGACCTGATCGCCGCGCAGTACACCTTCCCGTCGCACTTCGGCAAGAACTTCGACGCGCTGTACGACTGCCTGACCGACACCGTGCACAAGTCCGGCCCGCAAACCGGCTTCATCGTGGTCCTGGAGCACATCCCGGCCCACGCCAAGTTCGACAAGGAAGCCCGCGAGCAGCTGCTGGACATCTTCCGCGATGCCGCCGACTACTGGTCTGACCGCAAGATCCCGTTCCGCTGCTTCTACTCGTTCTCGGTGGCCCGCGCGCCCAAGGGCGAACAACCCGCCGAAGACGAAGCCACCGAAGCCATGCCCACCGACAAGCTGGTGGACGTGAGCCCGCTGGCGCTGCGCATGAGCAGCCCGTTCAACGCCGGCTACTGGACCGCAGCGGCCTGAGCAGGCGCTCAGCCCGCGCCCAGCCCGGCCTAGGCCGCTGGGGTGCGGGCAGCCACGGCCTGCACCAGGGCCACGTAATCGGCCACGGGCACTTCTTCGGCCCGGCGCTGCACGTCAAACAACCCGTCCAGGCCACGCTGTGAAAGCCACGCCCCCAGGGTGTGGCGCAGCAGCTTGCGACGCTGGCTGAAGGCCACCTTCACCACCTCGGACAACAGCGCCGGGTTCAGCGCTGGTGGCTGGGCCAACGGCACCATGCGCACCACCGCACTGTCCACCCGGGGCGGGGGATCAAAGGCATCCGGGGGCACGAACAGCACGTTCTCCATGGCATACCGCCACTGCAGCATGACCGTCAACCGTCCGTAATCGGCCGTTGCCGGGGCCGCCACCATGCGGTCGATGACCTCTTTTTGCAGCATGAAGTGCTGGTCTTCCACCGCGTCCACCGCATCCAGCAGATGGAACAGGATGGGCGACGAGATGTTGTAGGGCAGGTTGCCCACCACCCGCAGACGGGGCACGCCCAGGCGGGCCGCCAGGGCCGCAAAATCGACCTTCAACACGTCGGACTCGACCACATCCAGCTGCGGATGCTGGCGCAGGCGAACCGCCAAGTCCCGGTCCAGTTCAATGACCGTCAACCGCCCCAGGCGCTCGACCAGGGGCTGGGTGAGGGCCGCCAGCCCGGGGCCGATTTCCACCACCACCTGCCCCGGCTGCGGGCCAATGGCTTGGACGATGGATTCGATGATGCCGCCGTCACACAGAAAGTGCTGACCGAACCGCTTGCGCGCGATGTGCTTCATTGGGGCGGCTCACGCAGTTCGACATAGGCGCGTGCACGGATGTCTTCCAGCCACTTCTGGTAGGCCTCGTCGAGCTTGCTTTCGCGCACCAGCTGGCGCAACTGCTCGCGCTGCTCACGCGCCCCCAGCTTGACCTCCCGGCGCTCCAGCACCTCGATCAGGTGCACCCCGAAACGCGACACGATGGGCTGCGACACCTGATTCGGCTTGAGCTCGTTCATGGCCTCTTCGAACTCGGGCACAAAAACACCCGGCCCCACCCAGCCCAGGTTGCCGCCGTCGCTGGCCGATCCGTCCTGGCTGACCTCTCGCGCCAAAGCCGCAAAATCGGCCTGACCCGCTAGGATGCGCTGGCGCAATTCGGCCAGCTTGGCCACGGCAGCCTGCTCGGACAAACTGGCCGAGGTGCGCAGCAGGATGTGCCGGGCACGGGTTTCGGTCATCACCGGATCGGGCAGACCGGCAATCCGTTTTTCCAGCACCTTCAGGATGTGGAACCCTGCCGGGCTGCGCACGGGCCCGGCCACGCCGCCCTCGGGCAAGGTGCGGGTGGCGTTGATGAACAGGATGGGGTAGCGGTCGGCACCGCGCAGGCCCAGGGCACCGCCGCTGGCGCGCTCGGGCGCGTCCGAAAACTCGCGGGCCAGCTGGGCAAAGTTCTGCCCCGCACGGGCTTTTTCCGCCACCGACTGGGCGCGGGCCATCAAAGTGGCCAGACGCTGGGCGTCAGCCTCTTCGGGCACGGCCACCAAAACCTGGGCCAGGTTGATCTGCAGATCGGCCCCGGGGTTGTCCTGCTTTTGGATGATGAAGCGTTCGATGTCGGTTTCGGTGACCTTGACGCGCGACGCCACCTCCCGCTCACGCAGGCGCTGCAACAACAGCTGTTGCTTCAAGGTGTTCTGGAACTCGGCCACTGACACACCTTGCCGCCCCAGCTCG
>DASUON010000446.1:0-2327 GCA_036276615.1 Burkholderiaceae bacterium | reverse complement strand
CGTACAGGTTGGGCGAACGCGTCTTCATGGCGTAGCCGAACTCGTAATGCTGCTCGGTAGACGGGGTGAACCGCGCCAGCGCGACCAGATCGAGGTTGTGGTCCTGGCGCTGCCGCTGGGCGGCGTTGAAGACCAGCGCATCACTGCTGTACATGCCGTTGTAGCCTTGCACCGCACCCGCGGCCATGTCGACCTGCTCGTGGCGCACGCCGAACAAGGTCAGCCAACGCTCGCTCCAGCGTGCTTCCCATTCACCGAACAGGGCCAGGCGGTCACGCTCGCCACCGTTGATGTTCCAGAAGGTGTTGGGCGCCATCATCATGCCGCCCGAAGGCAGCCACCAGTCGTCCAGCCGGTAGCGCTGCCAGCCGCCGCCCACGCGCAGCAGATCACGCTCGTTCAGCGCCACGTCGGCTTTCACGTTCAGCCCGCTGTTGTGGCCGTCGGTGTCCATGGGCATGCCCGCCACGGTGCTGCCATACCAGTACAGCTTGTCGTCACCGAACTGCATCCGGTGCCGGGTGTGCTCGTTCCAGGCCCGCGCCTCCCACTGGCCCCAGTCGTAGCGACCCTGGTAGCGCAGGTTGAACTGCGTGCTGTCGTTGCCGGTCATGTCCATGCGCTGGTTGGCAAAGCCTTGGTAGGGCACGTCCTGCACGCCCAACTTCAGTTCCCACAGATGGCGGTCCTGGCGCCAGCCCAGGGCCAGCGACTGGTTGCGGCTTTCGTAGGCGGTGGAGCCCACCTCGTCCGCGGCCAGCCAGCCACGTCCAGCGGCAGCAAGGCCCGCCGGTTTGAAGGCGTCACCGGCACGGTGGTTGTCGGCCTGGGCCGTGGCGGCGTGGTAGCGCAGGCTGAACTGCTCACTGGTCCAGGTGGCCGCCAAATGCCCGCCGTAGGCGTGACCGTTGCTGCGGTAGTACAGCCCAGCCTCACCCTGGCGCAGCGGCCCTTCACCCGGCGCGGCGAACACCGGTTCGGCCGAGTCCACCTGGATGGTGCCGCCGATGCTGTCGCCGCCCGCGCTGACCGGCGCAATGCCCGCCCACACCCGCACCTGCCGCACCTGCGAGGGGTCGAGGTAAGACAAAGGCGGGTTCATGTGGTTGGCGCAGGCCGACACCAGGTCCATGCCATCGACCTGGATGCGCAGGCGGTCGTCGGCCAGACCGTGGATGACCGGCAGGCTGGACAAACCACCCGCACCGTACAACGCGACGCCGGGCACGCCTTGCAACAGGCGGGCGGTGTCGCTGCTGGCCGCCCGCATGGCGCGACCTTCAGCCTCGCGCAACGGGGAAGCCACCTCTGGCAACGGCGCTTCGGCCCGCGCACGAACCACCACTTCGCTCAACACGCCAGCCACCGGGCCCGGCGACGCCGACTCATCGGTGGCCCAGGCCACGTTGCACACACACATTGCGGCCAACGCCAAGGCATGGCGCGGCCAGCCCCGACCCTGGCTCACGCCATAGGAAGAACAAGAAAACATAGGAATACCTGAATTTTGGGTTACGCCACGCCGATCGTGGCCAGACGGGCCGCCTCAGTGCTGTTGCGGCAGGGTGGCGTTCAAAGGACGCACCGTGGCACGCACGTCCTGCGTGAAGCGCTTGCCATCCTTGCCCTCAATCACCAGGGTCAGGGGCACGGTCTCGCCCGCTTTCAGCGGGGCCTGGAGGTCCATCAGCATGACGTGGAAGCCGCCCGGCTTGAGATCAACCAGCTGACCGGCCGGCAGCGGCAACTGGTCCACAGCGCGCATCTTCATCACGTTGTTGACCATGGCCATCTCGTGCACTTCGGCCACCCCGGCCACGGGCGAGCGCACCTCCAGCAACTGGCCGCCTTCGGCCGAACGCAGTTGCATGAAGGCCCCGGTGCCGGTGGCGGAAACGGTGGCGCGCACCCAGGGGTCTTTGACCTCCACGCTTTGCGCCCAGGCATTGACAGACAGCGCCAGCAAGGCGCTCAGAAAAAGCTTGTTCATGTGTATCTCTCTGGCAATCGGAAAGAATGTGGCGCCCAGCGCCGGGCCACACAGCAGCCAGGCGCACTTGCCCGGCCATGCTTGCCCGCAGGGGGCCATTCGACAGAAGGAGGAAGGGGTCAGGCCCCGGGCGGCCCGCGTGCGGGGGCGGCCAGCCAAACCGCCGACACGCGCGCACCGCGGTAAAACGCGGGCGGACGTTCGGTCAAAAGCAGCGGCAGTTCCAACGTGGCCGTGGCGGGCGGCAGCGCCTGCAGGCCATCGTGCAAGGTGCACAAAGGGCAGTGTTGCCCCAGGTTGAATTCATCACCAGGCGCCGTGTCCTGGCTGGCGTGCT
>DASUON010000445.1:0-19370 GCA_036276615.1 Burkholderiaceae bacterium | reverse complement strand
CCGCTGGAGCGCAGCACCAGTGTCGAGCGTGACACCGAGACCATGGCCATGAGCACCCTGTCGTTCCAGGACTATGTGCGCGAGCGCATGCTCAAGCGCCGCAAGGAAGAATTGGAAGGGCGTGCCACGGCCGCTGCTCCTGCCCCTGTGGCGCAAGCCCCGCGCCGCGCCGTGTCCGAACGGATGGTTGCAGCCGAAGCCATGGCACCTGCTCCCCGCGCCGCAGCACCGGCACCCATCATGACCCGTGAAATGGCGCAGGAACCTAGCATGGAGCCGTCTCGCCCACTTGCCCGTGCGGCTGCGCCGGACTGGGCTGCCGCCATGGTGGTGCCGCCGACCGATGTGCCGCTGACTGCTGCACCGCAGGGCGCCAACATCGCCAATGAATTGTCCGCGCTCAAGGACATGATCGAAGACCGCTTCAACATGCTGGCCTGGTTGGGCACGTCGCGCAACAACCCCTTGCAGTCCAACCTCATGCTCAAGCTCATCCGAGCAGGCTACAGCCCGGCCCTGGTGCGCAGTGTGCTGGAGCGCATGCCCACCGAGGCCGGTCCTGCCGAGGCTGTTCGCTGGGTCATGGATGTGCTGGCCCGCAACCTCAAGACCGCCGAAAGCGCCACCAGCATCTGTGATGAAGGGGGTGTCGTTGCCCTGATCGGCGCCACCGGTGTGGGCAAGACCACCACCGCCGCCAAGCTGGCCGCCCAGTGCGTCAAGCAGTACGGTGCCAACAGCGTGGGCCTGATCACCCTGGACACCTACCGTGTGGCCGGTTACGAACAGCTGCGTGCCTACGGTCGCATGATGGGGGTGGTGGCCCATTTGGCCCATGACCGTGCCGCCCTGAAGGATTTGTTGACCCTGCTGGCGGGCAAGCGCCTGGTGGTCATCGACACCGCTGGCCTGGGACAAAAGGACCCGCGCATCCAGGACATGCTGGAGGTGCTGGACCTGCCCGGCATCAAGAAAATGCTGGTGCTCAACGCCAGCAGCCACGGCGACACCATGGACGACGTGCTGGCGGCCTTCAAGGCCAAGGAGTTGCACGGCGTGGTGCTGTCCAAAGTGGACGAGGCCGTCAAACTGGGTCCTGCGGTGGACGCACTCATTCGCCACCAGGTGATGTTGCGTGGCGTGGCCAACGGCCAGCGCGTGCCTGAGGACTGGCAAGGCCCGGTGGCGCACCAGCTGGTGCGCACGTCCATGGGCACCGAGGGCAAGTCGGCCTTCGATCCCGCGCCGTCGGAAGTGGGCTTCTTCTTTGCCCAGCCTTCTCCAAAGCAAATGAACCTGGGAGCGCTCCGTGTTTGATCCGATGTTCGACCAGGCGGCCGGTTTGCGTTCGGTGGCTGCCGCCCATTGTGTGCGCGTGCTGCCCGTGGTGCTGGGCCGCGACAGTGACGTGGCGTTCGACATGGTCTGGACCCTCGGGGCCGGGCTGTCGGTTCTGGGGCACTCGGTGGTGGCGTTGGACGCCACCAGCCGCGAGCAATCCGGCCGCCCGGGCTTGGCCCAGTTCCTCAAGACCGGGCCTGAACCGGCCTCTCCGAACGAGGCCCAATGGCGGGTGTGGCCCAGCCAGAGCGGCATGCAGACCTTGCTGCACGTGGCGGCCACGCAAGGGCCTGGCGCGGCTTTGGCCCGTCTGGCGGCGTGCTTCAGTCCCGACACCGTCGTGCTGCTGCTGGCCCCCAAGGAGTGGGTCAGCGTGCTGATGGAAGGGGCGGCCGTGCGGCCCCTGGTGCCGTTCACGTTCCAACCCACGGGTGTGGTGGATGCATACAGCGCCCTCAAGGTGCTGCACCAAGCGGGCGATTTGAAGCCGGTCCTGGTGCCCATGCGCAGCGAGGTGCCGGACCCCGTGGCCGAACAAGCCCTGGGGGTTTTGTTGGACACGGCCAAACGGCACCTGGGGTGGGTGCCCGAAAACAGTCCGCTGCCTGAGCAGGGCCCCAGTGTGACGCGTGACATCATCACCCAATGGATGCTTAGAATGCTGGAGAGCGCTCTCCTGCTGGAGGAACCTGGCACGCCCGGATCGGGCTGGTCCCCTTCCACACCCAGGGAGGCGCTGGTTCCACAGCTTTGGAGTTGCTGATGTACACCGCTAAAGGCACTCTCAACCGCGACGCCCAGATCCGGCAGTACAGCCCGCTGGTCAAGCGTCTGGCGCATCACATGATTGCCAAGTTGCCGGCCAGCGTGGAAGTGGACGACCTCATCCAGGTGGGCATGATCGGACTGACCGAGGCTTTGGCCCGTTATGAACCCTCGCAAGGGGTGCAGTTCGAGACCTTTGCCAGCCAACGCATCCGCGGGGCCATGATCGACGAGCTGCGTGGCGGCGACTGGATGTCGCGTGGCTCCCGCAAAAGCCAGAAAGAGATTGAACACGCGGTGCATCGGCTGGAGCATCGCTTGCACCGGGCTCCCATGGAATCTGAAATCGCCGCTGAACTGGACATGTCGCTGGCCGACTACCAGGAACTGTTGGCCCGCGTGCGCGGGACCCAGCTGGTCTATCTGGAAGATTTTTCCGGCGGTGATGACGGGGGGGACGACTACCTGGACCGCCACGTGGCCCAGGAAGACGAGGACCCTGAACACATCCTGGGTGATGTCCGCATGCGGGCGGCGTTGGTGGAAGCCATCAAGAACCTGCCTGAGCGCGAGCAGTACATCATGAGCATGTACTACGAGCACGACATGAACCTGAAGGAAATCGCGGCGGTGCTGGGCGTGACCGAGTCACGCGTGTGCCAGTTGCACAGCCAATCCATTGCCCGCTTGCGGGCACGCCTGCGGGACCACTGAGCCCCCTGCGCGGGAGGCGCCTAAGGCGCCGGTGGATCACCCAGCAGGTGTTCCACCACTTCGGCAAACCCCTGCCCTCGTTCGCCCTGGGTGACATGCCGTGGGCGGTGCACCAGGTCGTTCCAAAACCGCCGGATGTTGGCCACCCCCACCGAATGGGGCATTTGCTCGAACATCACCTGGTCGTTGGTCGAGTCCCCTACATACACCCAGCGGTCCCGCTCGCGGGCCAAATCCTGGCCCAGCACCTCTCGCACCGCCCAGCAGGCCCCGGTCCATTTGTTGTGGTGGCCCAGCCACCCATTGATGTGGATGGAGCTGACCGTGGCCGTCAGCCCATGCGCCTGCATCAGCGCCACCACCTGGGCCACGCGGTCGGGTGGCAGGTGGGTGTGTTCGCTGTGGTCGATGGCGATGTCGGTTTCCCGTCCAGCGCTGTCCCCTGCCCGCCGAGCCCCGGGCACGGTGCGTTCGATGAGTTCCAGCACCTGCATCAGCGTGTGGTGCTGGTGTTGACGGGTGGTGTCGTCCTGGGCGTAGTGCTTGACCAAGCGGCCATTTTGGCAAGACAACCGCACACTGCCGTTTTCTGCGACGATGGTGGTCAGGGGCCAATGCAGTGCGGGAGATTCGCTCCAGCCCACGGGGCGGCCTGTGATGGCAATCAGGGGAATGCCTGCGGTGCGCAGCCGCTGCAATGCGGCCAGCGCCACGGGTTCAATGTCGCCGTCGGCGGTCAATGTGTCGTCGATGTCGGTGAGCAGGCCGACCCACGCCCGAGGGCGGGGCAAACGGTGGATGTTGTTCATGAGGAGGGGTCATGGTGCAGTCAATGCGGGTGAGTATCGGGGAGGCAGCATGCCGTTGAAGCTCAAACACGCCTTGGTCGGGTTGGGCCTGGTGGGGATGGTGGGCACCCTGCTCACCGGGGCCATGGGGTGGCGCGGCGTCAGTGCCCTCAGTGGCCAACTGAACCATGCCTCGGGCCTGGGGCAGGCCATGCTGGCCTCAGCCCGAGCCGACATGCACCACGACGCGGTGCGCTCGGCGGTGCTGCAAAGCATCGTGTCCGGTCAGACCGACGACCCCAAGGGGCTGGCCGCGTCCCGGGAGGACCTGAAGGTCAGTGGTGAAGCGCTGCTGGCCCAGCTTCAAGCGGTGGCCGATGCACCCATTCCCGAGGCGATTCGGGGCCGTGTGCGGGAGGTCATGCCGGTGGCGCAGGGGTATGTGAAGTCTGCACAGACCATTCAGGCGCTGGTGGACCGGGACCCCGCCGAAGCACGCGGCCATCTGCCCGAGTTCATGGAGGCGTTTGAAAAGCTGGAAGTGGCCCTGGCCAAGCCTGGTGACGAGTTGGTGGCATTGGGCGAGGAGGTTCGGGTGCAGGGGGCTGCCACCGAGTCCATGGCCCGCACGCTGATCGTGGTGGGCAACGTGGTCGGCTGGGTCATCATCGTGCTGATCTGTGTCCGCATCATTCGCAAGATCCTGCTGTCGGTCGAACATGCCAGCCGAGCGGCGCGGGCGGTGGCCGAAGGGGACCTGACCCACCGCATCCAGGTGACCGGGTATGCCGAACTGCGGGTGCTGTTGCACCACCTGAACGAAATGACCGGCCATTTGCGCACCCTGATTGCCGATGTGCGCGACGCCTCAGCCGCGGTGGCCACGGGCGGCGAGCAGGTGGCGCAGGGCAACCAAGACCTGTCGGCCCGCACCGAAACCCAGGCCAGCTCGCTGGAGCAGACGGCGGCGGCCATGCACCAGGTCAGCACCTCGGTGCAGCAAAACGCCGAGCAGGTTGGGCAGGCCTGCGCCTTGGCCAACCAGGCCAGCAACGTGGCCGGGGTGGGTGGCTCGGTGGTGTCGGAGGTGATTGCGTCCATGCGCCGCATCGAGGGTTCGTCCCACAAGATCGCCGACATCATCGGGGTGATTGACAGCATTGCCTTCCAGACCAACATCCTGGCGCTCAATGCCGCGGTGGAGGCCGCACGCGCTGGCGAAGCCGGGCGGGGTTTTGCCGTGGTGGCCTCGGAGGTGCGGGGGTTGGCCCAGCGGTCCGCCGAAGCGGCCAAGGAGATCAAGGGGCTGATCCTGGCCAGCGTCAACGAGGTCAGCCAGGGCACGGCGCTGGTCAACCGGGCGGGGGACACCATGGGGGAGGTGGTGACCGCGATTGGCAATGTGTCGCAGATCATGCAAACCATGACCGAGGCCTTGGACCAGCAGACCCGTGACGTGTTGCAAGTGGGGGAGGCCATTGCCTTGCTCGACCAGAACACGCAGCAAAACGCCGCGCTGGTCGAAGAGGGCGCGGCGGCGGCGGCCAGTCTCAACGCCCAGTCGGTTCGCTTGGTGACGTCGGTGGCCTCATTCAACTTGGGCGACGCCAACGGGTGATTGCCCCCAGCGCTGACCCGGCGGGCAGCGCTTTTCTTATAATCGGCCTCCTTCCGAGGAGCGTTGCAGCCTGCCACCCTGGCAGGCGAGGCTCGGAACCCCCGCCTCCGGTTCCGTGGAACCGCCTCAGGCGGGCCAGACCCAACGGCGCTCACCCACTGGATGCGTGCGGTGAGCTGTTGTGGCCGCAGCGTCCGGTGGTCGTCCCTGAAACCTGGAGCCACCATGAACGCACCTTCCGCTTCCCTCACCACGCCCGCCCTGCACGCCGATTGCGCCATTGCCGACATCGGCCTGGCCGCCTGGGGCCGCAAGGAAATCCGCATTGCCGAGACCGAAATGCCCGGTCTGATGGCCATCCGCGACGAATTCGCCAAGACCCAGCCGCTCAAGGGTGCCCGCATCACCGGCAGCCTGCACATGACCATCCAGACGGCGGTGCTGATCGAAACCCTGCAAGCCCTGGGTGCCCAGGTGCGTTGGGCCAGCTGCAACATCTTCTCCACGCAAGACCACGCCGCCGCCGCCATTGCCGCCAGCGGCACGCCGGTGTTTGCCATCAAGGGCGAAACCCTGGTGGACTACTGGGACTACACCCACCGCATCTTCGACTTCGGCCCCGCCGGTGCCGAAGGTGAAGGCCCCAACATGATCCTGGACGACGGCGGCGACGCCACGCTGCTGATGCACCTGGGTCAGAAGGCCGAGAAAGACCCCAGCGTGCTGGCCAACCCCGGCAGCGAGGAAGAGCGCATTCTGTTTGCCGCCATCAAGGCCAAGATTGCACAAGACCCCACCTGGTACACCCGCAAGAGCGCCCAGATCATCGGCGTGACCGAGGAAACCACCACCGGCGTGCACCGCCTGAACGAGATGAGTGCCAAGGGCACCCTGCTGTTCCGCGCCATCAACGTCAACGACAGCGTCACCAAGAGCAAGTTCGACAACCTGTACGGCTGCCGCGAGAGCCTGGTGGACGGCATCAAGCGCGCCACCGACGTGATGATCGCTGGCAAGGTGGCCGTGGTGGCCGGTTACGGCGACGTGGGCAAGGGCAGCGCCCAGGCCCTGCGCGCCCTGAGCGCCCAGGTGTGGGTCACGGAAATCGACCCCATCAACGCCCTGCAAGCCTGCATGGAAGGCTACAAGGTCGTGACCATGGAGTACGCCGCCGACAAGGCCGACATCTTCGTGACCACCACTGGCAACAAGGACGTGATCCGCCACGAGCACATGGCCGCCATGAAGGACCAGGCCATCGTCTGCAACATCGGCCACTTCGACAACGAGATCGACGTCGCCTCGCTGGAGCAGTACCAGTGGGAAGAGATCAAGCCGCAGGTCGATCACGTCATCTTCCCGGACGGCAAACGCATCATCCTGCTGGCCAAGGGCCGCTTGGTCAACCTGGGTTGCGGCACCGGCCACCCCAGCTACGTGATGAGCAGCAGCTTTGCCAACCAGACCATTGCGCAGATCGAGCTGTTCACCAAGCCCGACGCCTACCAGCCCGGCAAGGTGTACGTGTTGCCCAAGCTGTTGGACGAGAAGGTGGCCCGCCTGCAACTGAGCAAGCTGGGCGCCCAGCTCACCGAGCTGACCGATGCCCAGGCCGCCTACATCGGCGTGAGCAAGACCGGGCCTTACAAGCCCGACACCTACCGCTACTGATCGGCTGCGCCCGTGCGCATCGACCAGCTTCTTGTCCAACGCGGCCAGGCCGCCAGCCGCTCGCAAGCCGCCCGTCTGGTGGCCGCGGGCGTGGCGTGGCGACTGGGGCCCGCGGCCCCTTGGCGCACCGCCCATAAGGCGGGTGACGAGGTGCCCGAGTCCGCCGAACTGCAACTGTCCGACGACAGCGAAAGCCGCTACGTGTCCCGCGGTGGCCTGAAGCTGGCGGGCGCGTTGCAGGCCAGCGGGCTGTCGGTGGCTGGGTGTGTCTGCCTGGACGTGGGCCAGAGCACCGGTGGCTTCACCGACTGCCTGCTGCAACACGGCGCCGCCGCCGTGGTGGGGTTGGACGTGGGCCACGGCCAGCTGCACCCCCGGCTGCGGGCCGACGAGCGGGTGATCTGCCTCGAAAAGCTCAACGCCCGCGAACTGACAGCAGTGCAGCTGAATGCTATGATTTCGGTAGCTGCTTGCGCTTTCAATGAAAGCGCTGGAGGCCAAAAAAGCTTGAAACTTTCAGCGCCGTTTGACCGGGTGGTGGGCGACTTGTCGTTCATCAGCCTGACGCTGGTGCTGCCCGCCCTGCTGCCCTTGCTCGCCCCGGCGGGCGAGCTGCTGATGCTGGTCAAGCCCCAGTTCGAGTTGCAACCCCAGGACATTGGCAAAGGCGGCCTGGTGCGCGACCCGGCGCTGTACGCCCAGGTGGAGCAACGCCTGCGCGACGCCTGCGCGGCGCTGGGCCTGCACGTGGCCGGTTGGCACGACAGCCCCATTGCCGGTGGGGACGGCAACCGCGAGTTCTTCATCCACGCCCGGCGTGAACCCCAACCCTGACCCGAAGGAACGGCCCATGGCCTCGTCCCCCCACTACCCCATCAGCTTCGAGTTCTTCCCGCCCAAGACGCCCGAGGGCGCCGACAAACTGCGCGTGGTGCGCCAGGCCTTGTACGCCCGCCAGCCGGAGTTCTGCTCGGTCACCTTCGGGGCCGGGGGCTCCACACAGGAAGGCACCTTTGCCACCGTGGCCGACATCCAGGCTGAAGGCCAGCAGGCGGCCAGCCACTTCTCGTGCATCGGTGCCACAAAGGCCCGCGTGCGTGAGCAACTGGCCACGCTCCAGACCATGGGGGTCAAACGCCTGGTGGCCCTGCGCGGCGACCTGCCCAGCGGCTACGGCCTGGGTGGCGAGTTCACCTACGCCAGCGACCTGGTGGCCTTCATCCGCGCCGAGACCGGGCGGCATTTCCACATCGAGGTGGCGGCCTACCCCGAGGTGCACCCCCAGGCGCGCAGCGCCGAGGCCGACCTGAAGGCCTTTGTCACCAAGGTCAAGGCCGGGGCCGACAGCGCCATCACCCAGTACTTCTACAACGCCGACGCCTATTTCCGGCTGGTGGACGAGGCCCAGCGCCAAGGGGTGGATGTGCCCATCGTGCCCGGCATCATGCCCATCACCAACGCCAGCCAGCTGATGCGTTTTTCCGACGCCTGCGGGGCTGAAATTCCCCGCTGGATTCGCCTGCGCCTGCAAGGCTTTGGCGACGACACCGCCTCCATCAAGGCCTTTGGCCTGGACGTGGTGGCCGACCTCTGCGAGCGCCTGCGTGCCGAGGGGGCCCCGGGCCTGCACTTCTATTCCATGAACCAGAGCGGCCCCACACTGGCGCTGCTCGACAGGCTGGGCTGGTGAGCAAGCCGGGGCGAGCCCTCGCCACGGCGTGGCTGCTGGCGGGGGCTTTGAGCGGGGCATGGGGGCAGGTGGAACGGCCCGTTTCGGTGGAGGTGGCGGGGGAGCCCTCCCAGTCCTCCGGCGCCGCGCCTGTGTCTGCCGAGGATGGAGGCTTGCCTGAAGGGCCGTTGCCATCGTTGAACGACAACCGCCCGGCACCGCCCCCGGAGCCCCTGTTCACCCTCATCGAAACGGGCTTGGCGTCGTGGTACCACCCCAGCTTTGCGGGCCGTCGCATGGCCAATGGCCAGCCCTACCGCCCCGGTGATTTCACCGCAGCCCACAAGACCCTGCCGCTGGACAGCCACGCACGGGTGGTCAACCTGTCCACGGGCGTGGATGTGGTGGTGCGCATCACCGACCGGGGTCCACATGTGGCCGGGCGCGTGGTGGACCTGAGCCAGGCCGCCGCCCGGGAGTTGGGGCTGCTGGGCCTGGGGGTCACGCTGGTGGAGGTGCATTCGGCCACGCCGGAGGATTGGGCTGAGTTCGTCGCGCGACAGCCTGGGGTCAACTCCGCATTGCATGATCGGCCCCTGCGTGTGCCCACCAACCCCAAAAGGAGATGACATGAAGCTTGAAACCCTGGCCGTCCACGGCGGCTACACCCCCGATCCCACCACCAAGGCCGTGGCCGTGCCCATCTACCAGACGGTGGCCTACGCGTTCGACAACACCCAGCACGGGGCCGACCTGTTCGACCTGAAGGTGCCCGGCAACATCTACAGCCGCATCATGAACCCCACCAATGGCGTGCTGGAAGCGCGGTTGGCGGCGCTGGAGGGCGGCATCGGGGCCCTGGCCGTGGCCTCGGGCATGGCCGCCATCACCTACGCCATCCAGACCATTGCCGAGGCGGGCGACAACATCGTGTCGGCCAGCACCCTGTACGGCGGCACCTACAACCTGTTTGCGCACACCTTGCCGCAGCAGGGTATCACCGTGCGCTTTGCCGACCCGCGTGACCCGGCCAGCTTTGCCGCGCTGATCGACAGCCGCACCAAGGCCGTGTACTGCGAATCGGTGGGCAACCCGCTGGGCAACGTGACCGACATCGCCGCCTTGGCCCAGGTGGCCCATGCCGCCGGGGTGCCGCTCATCGTGGACAACACCGTGCCCAGCCCGGCGCTGTGCCGCCCGTTCGAACACGGGGCCGACATCGTGGTGCACTCACTCACCAAATACCTGGGGGGCCACGGCACCAGCATCGGCGGGGCCATTGTGGACAGTGGCAAGTTCCCCTGGGCGTTGCACAAGGCCCGCTTCAAGCGCCTGAACGAGCCCGACGTGAGTTACCACGGCGTGGTCTACGCCGAGGCACTGGGGGCTGCGGCCTACATCGCGCGGGCCCGTGTGGTGCCCCTGCGCAACATGGGCGCGGCGCTGTCGCCCATGAACGCCTTCCAGATCCTGCAAGGCATCGAGACCCTGGCGCTGCGCATGGATCGCATCTGCGACAACGCGGTGAAAGTGGCCCGGCACCTGAAAAACCACCCCAAGGTGGCCTGGGTGAACTATGCGGGTCTGCCCGACCACGCCGACCACGCGCTGGTGCAAAAGCTCATGGGGGGACGGGCCTCCGGCATCATCAGCTTTGGCCTCAAGGCCGAGGGCACCGAGGCCGCCATGGCCGCCGGTGCCCGCTTCCAGGATGCGCTGCAGCTGTTCACGCGCCTGGTCAACATCGGTGACGCCAAGTCGCTGGCCTGCCACCCGGCTTCCACCACCCACCGTCAGCTCAACCCCGAGGAGCTGGCCAAAGCCGGCGTCAAGGTGGAAATGGTGCGCCTGTCCATCGGCATCGAGCACATCGACGACCTGCTGGCTGACCTCAACCAGGCGCTGGCCGCGGCCTGAACCCGGGGCTGCGACATGGACATCACCTCCCACATCGTCACCACGCCGCCACGGGATGCGGCCACCGTCATCCTGTTGCGTGACACCGAGGCGGGGTTGGAGGTGTTCCTCATGCGCCGGGCAGAGCAGTCGGGCGTGTTGGGCGGGGCCTATGTGTTCCCGGGGGGCAAGCTGGACGAGGCCGATTTGGCCCACGCCGAACGCCTGCTGCCCACCCTGGATGCCGAGCCCTACCGCCACCGCCTGGGTGAACCGACCGTGTCCCATGCCCTGGCCGTGGGTCTGCACCTGGCGGCGGTGCGCGAAGCCACTGAAGAATGCGGCGTGCAGCTGCCCCTGGAAGCCCTGGTGCCCTGGAGCCGTTGGATCACGCCGCGCCAGGCCTCGCTGATGGACCAACGCTTCGACACCCGGTTTTTTGTGGCCGCGCTGCCCGACCAGCAGCAGGCAGTGCACGACAACTTCGAAACCACGGCCAGCGAGTGGATGACGCCGCGGGCCGCCCTGTGCCGCTACTGGGCCGGTGAATTTGCCATGGCCCCGCCGCAAATCATGAGCCTGGTGCACCTTCACCGGTTTGGGTCGGTGGCCCAGGTGTTGGGCCATGCACAGGCCCACCCCACACCCACCATCGAGCCCGAGCCGTTTGACGAAGAGGGCATGCGCGTGATTTGTTACCCCGGTGACCCCAGGCATTCGCAGCCGGTGGCCCGGTTGCCCGGGCCCACGCGGCTGATGTTCCGCCGCAAACGGTTCGAGCCCCCCAGTGGCACGCTGGAGGAGTTGCTCAACGCCTGAGTGGGGCCGCGGGCTTCGGGGTGCGCTCTGGTGGATTCCCCCTAGCCCGGGTGAGCGGTTCTGCCGAACAATGGAGGGCTTGTTTCAACCCTTGTTCTGCAGTCATTCACCATCATGGCCATCAACGTCCCCATCGACCTCGGTTACGAATTCGCCGTCAAGGCCCCGTTGCAAGAGGTGTTCGACACCTTGTCCGATGTGCCCACCTCGGTCAGCCACTTCCCCAAGGTCGATCAGCTGGTGGACATGGGCGACGGCGTCTACCGCTGGGAGATGGAAAAGGTGGGCACGGCCCAAGTCAACATCCAGACCGTCTACGCCTCCAAGTACGTGACCAACCGCAGCAAAGGCACGGTGGTGTGGACGCCGGTGGACGGCGTGGGCAATGCCCTGGTGGGCGGTCAATGGACGATCAAGGCCCACAAGAGCGGGGGCACATCCCTCAAGCTGGCCATAGCAGGCACGGTGTCCGTGCCGTTGCCTGGCTTGATGAAGATGGTGGTGGTGCCGGTGGTCGAGGGTGAATTTGAAAAGCTCGTCGAAAAATACATCGACAACCTGATCAAGCACTTTGGTGGCGAAGTCTGAAGTCGCTTGGGTGTGACAACACCCACCAACGCCGCGTCAGCAGAATGGCGGTGGTGCCCAGGCCCGTGAGCAGCCCCAGCCACACACCCGTGCCACCCCAGCCCAGGCCGAACGCAAACCACGCGCTCAGCGGGATGCCAAACACCCAGTAGCCCACCCCGGCCATCCACATGGAGGCCCGGGTGTCGTGCAGCCCGCGCAGCATGCCCGCGGCCACGGCCTGCGCCCCATCCACCACCTGGAACAGGGCGGCCAAGCCCAGAAAGTGCGCCGCCAGGGCCACCACAGGGGCGTTGCCTGGGCGGTCCAGGTCCATGAACGCGGCCAGCAGCACATGGGGGGCGGTCAGCATGACCCCGGCCATCAGGGCCATGAAACCCACGCCAATGGCAAACGCACTCCAGCCCGCCATGCGCAAGCTGTGGCCCCCGTCGTGGGCCGTGCCTGCCCCGTGGGCCATGGCCACGCGGATGGTGGCCACCTGCCCAAAGCTCAAGGGCACCATGAAGCTCACCGAAGCGATCTGCACCGCCACCGAATGCGCGGCCAGTTCGGTGGGGCCGATGAGCCCCATCATCATCACGGCGGCGTAGAAGATGGTGGTTTCAAAGGAAAACGTCAGGGCAATGGGCAAGCCCAGGGCCCACAAGCGGCGCATGCGTTCACGCTCGGGTCGCCAGCCGTGGCGCAGCAGGTGGTAGGGCCGCAGCGCCGGGTGCCGCCAAGCCACCCCGGCCAAGCCCAGGAACATGAAGGCGCTGGCCAGGGTGCTGGCCACCCCAGCGCCGGGCAGCCCCAGGTTCGGCAGGCCCAGGTGTCCAAACATCAGCGCCCAGGCCAGCAGTGCGTTGATGCCGATGGCCACCCCCACCACCGCCAGGGTCCACCGCTGCAAACCCAGGGCCGCAAACAGAGAGCGCAACACCAGGTAGCCCAGGTAAGGCAGCAGCGCCCATTGGAGGGTGTGCATGAACCCGGCGGCACGGGCCGCGGCCTCGGGGGACTGTCCCATCAGCCCCAGGATGGGTTCGGCCTGCCACAGCAGCAGCCACATGGGCAGGCTGACGGCCAAGGCGCTCCAGAGTCCGTGGTGCACGGTCAAGCGCACCTCGCGCACGGGGCGTTTGCGTCGGCCCAGGGCCGAGGACACCAGCGGCAGCGTGGCCGACACCAGGCCCATGCAGAACACCATGCAGGCGTGGTACAGCGCCGAGGCCAGGGCCCCGGCCGCCAGGGCGTCCGGACCCAGTCGGCCCATCAGCATCACGTCGGTGGCGGTCAAGGCGGCCTGCGCCAGGTTGGCCAGCACCAGGGGTCCGCCCAGAGACAGGCTGGCCTTCAGGTGTTGACGCCAGGTGAGCCAGGGGCCGATGTTGGGGGCTGCGCCGCCTTGCAAGGAGAGGCCTTTCGGTGGGGTGGCCCGTGGGTGGGGCTCAGGCTCCGGTTTCGAGGGTGAATCCAGCGTGTGCGTCTTGGCGCAGCGCCTCCACCATCTTGGGCAGGGCTTCTTTCAGGGCCGGGGCCAGCACAAAGGGCGGGTTGGCCACGAACACGCCGCTGCCGCTCAGGCCCACCGGCACGCCACGCGCGTTGGCCTGACCGGACTTGACGCTCAGGCTGGCGTACAGCCAGGACTTTCCGGCGCGGCTGGCTGCATTCTTCAGCTTGCGGGGCAGGTCGTGGGCCTCGGGGCGGGCCACGATGGGGTGCCACACAAAAATGCAGCCGGTGGCAAAACGCTTGAGGGTTTCGGTGACCAAGTCGACCACGCGTGCGTAGTCGGTCTTGATTTCATACGACGGGTCGCACACCAGCAGGCCCCGGCGGCTGGGCGGGGGCAGCAACGGCTTGACGCCTGCAAACCCATCGGCCACATGCAGGGTGGCGATGCCGCGGGTGTCGCGCTGCTTCATCAGGCCGCGCAACAGGCGCTGGTCGGTGGGGTGCACCTCGAAGGCGTGCAGGCGGTCCTGGGGCCGCAGCAGCTTTTCGGCAATGAGGGGGGAGCCCGGGTAGTTGCGAATCCGGCCCTTGGGTTCGGGGTTGAACTGGCGCAGCACGGCCACGTAGTCGTCCAGCAGGCGGCCCAGTCCGCTGGTGGCCAGACCGGCCTCACCCAGCAGGGTCAGGATGCCGGCGGCGGCTTCGCCGCTGGTCTGCGCCTGGGAGCCTTCCATGCGGTACAGCCCGGCGCCTGCGTGGGTGTCCACCACCTGCAATGCGGTGTCTTTTTGGGTGAGGTATTGCAGGATGCACACCAGCATGGCGTGCTTGAGCACGTCGGCATGGTTGCCGGCGTGGTAGGCGTGGCGGTAACTGAACATGGGGGGATGGTACCTGTTGTCCTGCCGCGGCTAGCCGGGGTGGGTTGAAAATTCGTATAATGCTCGGCTTTGCAGCGTTTGTGTGGTCCCGCGGCAAAGATCAAACTCCCCACCTAAGAGGTTTCCACCAGAGAAACACCGACCGTGGAAAAGGACCCGAAATCTTCACTCGATTGATTCCAACCATGAAAACTTTCAGCGCCAAACCCGCTGACGTGGTGCACGAGTGGTTTGTTGTTGACGCCACCGACAAGGTGCTCGGCCGGGTAGCCAGCGAAGTTGCCCTCCGTCTGCGCGGCAAACACAAAGCCATTTACACGCCTCACGTCGATACCGGCGATTACATCGTCGTCGTCAACGCAGCCAAACTCAAGGTCACGGGCACCAAGTCCCTGGACAAGATGTACTACCGCCACTCCGGTTTCCCCGGTGGCATCTACGGTACCAACTTCCGCGACCTGCAAGCCAAGCACCCTGGCCGTGCCCTGGAAAAAGCCGTCAAGGGCATGCTGCCCAAGGGCCCTCTGGGTTACGCCATGATCAAGAAGCTCAAGGTGTACGGTGGTGCTGAGCATCCCCACACCGCCCAGCAACCCAAAGTGTTGGACATCTAAGGAGCGGACATGATTGGTGAATGGAACAATGGCACCGGCCGTCGCAAATCCAGCGTCGCCCGCGTGTTCCTGAAAAAAGGCTCCGGCAAGATCACGGTCAACGGCAAGGACATCGAACAGTTCTTCGGCCGTCAAACCTCGATCATGATTGCCAAGCAGCCCCTGGTGCTGACCGAGAACGTCGAAGCCTTCGACATCCAGGTCAACGTGCACGGTGGTGGTGAATCCGGCCAAGCCGGTGCCGTTCGTCACGGCATCACCCGCGCCCTGATCGACTACGACGCAGCCCTCAAGCCCGCCCTGAGCGCTGCCGGTTACGTCACTCGCGATGCCCGCGAAGTTGAACGTAAAAAGGTCGGTCTGCGTTCTGCTCGCCGTCGCAAGCAGTTCAGCAAGCGCTGATCCTGTGCCGCGGTGCACTCGCCCCTTGGGGTGGGTGCCCGTTGCCCCAAACGCCGCCCCGGTTATGCTCGGGCGGCGTTTTTGTTTTCAGGAGCCTCTCATGTTGTTCATGGCGTGTGCTGCGGTTGAGTCGAGGTGGTCGTGCGCCTGAGGTTGTGGCGTCGGCGGTTGACGGTCAGTGCGCCCCGCATGGCCATCCGCAGCGCATTGCCCTGGCCGTTGAAGTGGTTGCTCGCGGGGCTGGTGTTGGGCTTGTCGGCGGCGGTGGCGGTCACCGCCTTCGAGTTTGGTCGGGACATCGCGGGGGGGGATCGTGGCAGCCATGCCGAGTTGGAGCGGTTGCGCTCAGAGAATCAGCGTTTGAGCGATGCCCTCGCGCAGGCCCAGGCCGTGGCCAACACCGTGGAGAGTTTGCAGGCGGCAGAGCGGGCCGCGCAGAAGCACCTCACCGATCAGCTCAAGGAACTTCAGGTGCGCAACCAGTCCTTGCAACGGGAGCTGGGGTTTTTTGAGCAGCTCATGCCCGCCAACGGCATGTCGGGGCCGAACGTTCGGGGGTTGCAGGCGGTTCGCCGCCCCGATGGCCGGGTGGCCTGGCAGATGCTGGTGGTGCAACCGGCCCGACAGAATGGCGATTTCAACGCCGACCTGGAGGTGACCCTGGAGGGAACCCTCAACGGCAAGGCATGGACCCAGCGGGACGGCGCCGCCCCACGAAAGGTGAGCGTGAAGCAGTTTTTGCGTTTGGTGGGCGATGTGGCCATCCCCAACGGGGCCGTGGTAAAAACCGTGTCCGTCAAATTGACGCAAGGCCCGCAGGTGGTGCTGACCCAGTCCGCCCCGGTGGGTGGAGATGTCCCTTGAACCCTGGAGGTTTCCATGTTCGGTAAGCGCAAGCAGCCCCCCATCAAAAGCCTCATTGCAGGGGGCACCGTGATTCGGGGGGACGTGGAGTTCCAGGACGGCTTGCGCATCGACGGCGAGGTGCGCGGCAACGTCCGGTCCTCGCCGGGTCTGGCCAGTTTGCTGGTGATCAGTGAAACGGCGACGGTGGTGGGTGAAATCACGGCCGATCTGGTGGTCATCAACGGCCATGTCCAAGGGCCGGTCAGGGCCCTTGACTTGCTGGAGCTGCAACCCAAGGCCCGGGTCCAGGGCAACGTGTCCTACAAGGCCCTGGAAATGCACCAGGGGGCCACCATCGCCGGGCAGCTGGAGCCGGTGGTTGAAGATGCTCCCGCAGAAAAGCCCCCACTGAAACTGGCGGCAAACAACACCTGAACCTGCACGCCAGCGGGTTGACTGAGTAAAATCGTCAACTAAATGCATCTGCCGTGTGGGTGGATGCGCCCCTGTCATTGACCGTGAGGTGCCCCCATGAACGCCGTTGTCGCCCCTGAAGTATCCGAAATGCCCGCGCCGTTGGTTTTTACCGACAGTGCAGCCGCCAAGGTGGCCGACCTGATCGCCGAGGAGGGCAACCCCGACCTGAAGCTGCGGGTGTTTGTGCAGGGTGGCGGGTGCTCGGGTTTCCAGTACGGCTTCACGTTCGACGAAATCGTCAACGAAGACGACACCACCATGACCAAAAATGGCGTGTCGCTGCTGATCGACGCCATGAGCTACCAGTACCTGGTGGGCGCCGAGATCGACTACAAGGAAGACCTGGAAGGTGCCCAGTTCGTCATTCGCAACCCCAACGCCACCACCACTTGCGGTTGTGGCTCTTCCTTCAGCGTTTGAGGTGTTGCGCTGAGGTTTCCCGGCCGACCGCATGGGGCCCCGTTCAGAACGGAGCCACCTTCACGCCGGGTAGATGGCCCCCAGCACGCGGGGGCCTGCTGCGCCGGTGACCTGCACCACATTGCCCGGCAGGCCATCCAGGGTGCGTTGGGCCAACCACGCAAAGGCCGCGGCTTCCACGTCCATGAGGGGCACGCCCAATCGGTCTGAGGGGATCACCTGGGTACCCGGGAGGGCCTCGGACAAGGCGGCCAGCAAGCGTTGGTTGAGGCCCCCGCCGCCGCACACCACCATTTGCCGCGTGTTTGCGGGTATGGCATGGGCGATGCTGCGGGCTGTCAGTTGCAGCAGGGTGGCCTGAACGTCCTCGGGGGCCAGCGCCGGGTGCTGGTTCAGGTGTTGGCGCAGGTGTTGGTCCAGCCATGCGGCATTGAAATGATCCCGGCCCGTGCTGCGGGGCCCGTGAAGCGAAAAGAAGGGCTCGGCCAGCATCTGCTGCAGCAGGGAATCCACACAGCGGCCCGAGGCGGCCCATGCTCCACCGGCATCGAAGTGCGTGCCCTGGTGGCGTTCACACCACAGGTCCATGAGCACGTTGCCAGGGCCGGTATCGAACCCGGTGACCGGGTGGCCGGGGTGCAGCACCGTGACGTTGGCCATGCCGCCGATGTTGACCACCGCCACCGCGTGGGGGCCACCGAACAGGGCTTGGTGAAATGCGGGCACCAAGGGAGCGCCTTGCCCCCCCGCCGCAACGTCGCGGCTGCGAAAGTCGGCCACCACGGTGATGCCGGTCAACTCGGCCAGCAGCGCGGGGTTGTTGAGTTGCACGGTGTAGGCCAACCACGGTTGCGCCGGATCGGGCTGGGGTGTGGTGGCCGGTTGGGTGGGGGCGGCGGGTTGGTGGCGCACCGTTTGCCCGTGAGCGCCGATGGCCCGTATGTCGCGGGCCGACAGCCCGCTGGACGCGAGCAACCGGTGCACCACCTGGGCATAGGCTTGCGCCAACGCATTGGCGGCCCAATGGCTGCGGTGCAACTCGTCGGGGCCACTGTGTTGCAGGGCCATCAGCGCGGTGCGCAAGGGCGCGGGCATGTCCAGGTGGACGGACGCGGTGACGCGGTGGCCCGAGTGGGCTGAGCCGCTCAGCACCACCCCGTCCACGCCGTCCAGCGACGTGCCCGACATCAGTCCGATGTGGTGCTGTTCGCCCGGTGCGGGCGGTGCAGCAACTCCCTGAGGGGGGCTCGGGTGGGGCGCGAGGGTCACTGCGCGTTGGCGGTCTGCACGGGCACCGAAGCGGCCAACTCCAGCCGCATGCGCTTGACCTGGGCTTCGAACGCCGGGCGCGAGGCGGCGGAGACGGGCACGGTCTCGCCTTGTTTGGCGATCAGCAGCGGGTCTTTGTGCACGCCGTGGTCGCGGAATTCGAAGTGCAGGTGCGGCCCGGTGGACACGCCCGTGGACCCCACGGCCCCGATGACGCTGCCTTGCTCCACCCGCTGGCCTTTTTTGACGCCAATGCGGCTCAGGTGACCGTAGGCGGTGGTGTGCCCATTGCGGTGTTGGAGGATGATGAAATTGCCGTAGCCGTTCTGCCAGCCTGCAAACTCCACCACCCCATCACCCACCGCCAGGATGGGGGTGCCGGTGGGGGCGGCGTAGTCCACCCCCAGGTGGGCTTTCATGCCGCCGTTGACCGGGTGGAAGCGCATGCCGTAGCCGCTGCTCACGCGGGAAAACGCCAGGGGCGCGGCCAGGTAGGCGCGGCGCTTGCTCTGGCCGTCAAAGGTGTAGTAGCCGCCTTTGCTGCCGGGTTCCTGGAACCAGATGCTTTGCAGGGCCTTGCCGTCGTTGACAAATTCGGCACTCAGGATGCGGCCGGCGCGCAGGGGTTCGCCCTCGGCCTCCAGCGATTCGTACACCACCGAGAAGTGGTCGCCCTTGCGCAGGTCGCGCCGGAAGTCGATGTCGCCCGAAAAGATGTCGGCCAACTGGGTGGCCACCGCGTCGGGCATGCCCAGGGCGTCGGTGGTGGCGAACAGCGAGGTCTGGATGGTGCCGCTGGCCATGCGGATGGCGGGCTTGAGCTCGCCAAACCCGGGCTTGGCCAGGAAGTTGTTGCCCACGCGATCGATGTCGATCTTGCGGTAGCTGCGCTCGTCGGCGGCGGGCCAGCGCACGGTCATCTTGAGCAGGCGCTTTTGGTCGTCGGTCTGCACCTGCACCAGCTTGCCTGCGCGTCCAGTCAGCAGGTCGCGGGTCTGGAAAGACTGGCGGATGAAGTTGGCCGCCCCCATGTCCACCACGCCCAGGCGCTGCAGCAGCGTGGCCGCCGTGTCGCTTTGGCGGGTGAAATCGTGGCGGTACAGCACCAGGGCAGAGGCCGTGTCGGCCAGCGCAGGCGGGGCTTGCAGG
>DASUON010000444.1:0-6791 GCA_036276615.1 Burkholderiaceae bacterium | reverse complement strand
GGTGATGATCTGCATGCGCTGCCTGGGGCCCAGGCGGGTGTCGTTGGCGATGAAGCTGCCGCCGGTCGTCTCCGCCAGCCGGCTTTCCACCACCGGGTGGCGCCCCTGCGTGATCTCGATGCCGGGCTCCTTCATGAACTGCGGGCAGCACCAGTCCAGCGTCAGCGACCGCTCAGCCAGCGCGCACAGCGCGTCCAGGCCGGCGATGGCGCGAGCCAGCCGGGTGAGGGCCGGCACGTGCGGCTGCAGTTCGTCGAGCAACTGCTCGTAGAGCAGCTTCTCGCGCGCGAGCCCGCGCTCCTGGGCCGAGAGCGCCTTGTCCTCGAAGGCCTTCAGCTCCGGCGTGATGAAGCGCTCGGCGTTCTTCAGCGTCTGGCGCCGCTGGTAGTCCAGCGGCACCTTGTCGAGCTGGCCCTGCGTTACCTCGATGTAGAAGCCGTGCACCCGGTTGAACTGCACCCGCAGGTTGGCGATGCCGGTGCGCTCGCGCTCGCGCGCCTCCAGGTCGAGCAGGAAGCCGTCGCAGTTGGTCTGGATGGCGCGCAGTTCGTCCAGCTCGGCGTCAAAACCGTGGTTGATGACGCCGCCGTCGCGCACCAGCGCCGCGGGTTCGGGCAGAAGCGCGGCTTGCAGCAGCGCGGCGCAGTCGGCCAGCGAGGTTTGCCACAGGGCCGTACCCAGGCGCTGGAGCAGCGGCGGGGTGGCTGGATTTGACGAAAAATCAGCCTCTAGCGCTTTATTTGTAAGCGCAAGCAGCTCTGAAATATGTAGCGACCGTTGCAGCGTCTGCCCCAGGGCCACCAGTTCCCGCGGGCGCACCTGGCGCAGCGCGGTGCGGGCGGCGATGCGTTCGGCGTCGGCGCAGTGGCGCAGGCCCTGGCGCAAGGCGTTCAAGCCCTGTCCTGCTCCAAAACCCTGCAACCAGCCGATGGCGGTCAGCCGCTCCATCGCCGTGCGGCGGTCGCGTTCGGGGTTGAGCAACCAGTGTTTGAGGGCGCGGCTGCCCATGCCGGTTTGCGCGGTGTCCAGCAGGCTGAACAGGGTGGGGGCGGTGTCGCCGCGCAGGGTGTGGGTCAGCTCCAGGTTGCGCCGGGTGGTGGCGGGCAGGTGCACCAGCGCCTGCGGGCGGGCCACGCTCAGCCGGGTGGCGTGGGCCAGGGCGCGGCCCTGGGTGTGCTCGGCAAAGTCCAGCAGGGCGCTGGCGGCGGCATGGGCCAGGTTCAGGCCCTCGGCGTCCCAGGCGGCCAGGCTGGCGGCTTGCAACTGGGCCAGCAGCTTCTGGCGGCCCAGGCCGGGGTCGAACTGCCATGCCGGGCGGGGCGTGAGCGACAGCCGCGCCCCCGGGCCGGTGCTGGCGGCCAGCAGCGCGGGAAGGGCCTGCAGGCGTTGCTCGAAGGCGGGGGTGACGTCGGCCCCGTACAGCAGCTCGGTGGGGGCGAGGCGGGCCACCCAGGCGGCCAGCTCGTCGGTGGGGCATTCGGCCAGTTGGATCAGGCCTTGGGTGAGGCTCATCCAGGCCAGGCCCAGGGTGGCGCGGGGGCCGACGTGGATGGACATCAGCAGGTTTTCGGTCTTGTCGCCCAGCAGCTCGGCGTCGGTCACGGTGCCGGGGGTGACCACGCGCACCACCTTGCGTTCCACCGGGCCCTTGCCGGTGACTTCGCCCACCTGTTCGCAGATGGCGACGGATTCGCCCATTTTCAGCAGTCGACCCAGGTAGGTTTCCACCGAGTGGAAGGGCACACCCGCCATCACCACGGGCTGGCCTGCCGACTGGCCGCGGGTGGTGAGGGTGATGTCCAGCAGCCGGGCGGCTTTTTCGGCGTCGGCCCAGAACATCTCGTAGAAGTCGCCCATCCGGTAGAACAGCAGCGTGTTCGGGTGCTGGGCCTTGGCGGCCAGGTACTGGCCCATCATGGGCGTGTGGCCCTGGGCCAGGAAGTCGGCGGCGGTGGGGGCGGGGGAGGGAACGGTGCCGGGAGCGGGGACGGGAGCGTGTTGGGGCGCGCGGTTCATGTCGGGAGCGGGGTAGGGAGTCCTGGGCGGGCGGACAGTGTAGGCAATCCGGGCCGGTGGGGGTTGCCCACCGGCCTTCGTGCCCATGTCTGCATGGCTTGACGCGCTCAATCCCAACGTCGTCCCCGGTTGGCGAGCCGCTTGAGGGCGCTCGCAACGGTGCTTCCAAGCTTCGGGACTTGCGCAACAGCTGGGTATCGGGGGATGATGATTCTGTTGTCAGGAAATTCTGACATTTTGTGGCGGGTGGGGTGTGTCAAAACGGGCTTGCAGCAAGCGGGCCCACTGTCAGGGGAGGCGCTGCGTGAACGCACGGGGTTGGTGTTGGCTGCTGTTCGTGCTCCTGCTGGGGGCGCTGCCCGCAGGCGTGCGCGCCTTGCCGGTGGCGTACCACTGCGCACCGGCGGCACCAACGGCACCCGTGGCGGACCTGCCCACCCAGCCCACCGCAGCCTGGACGCCAGCCCCTGACGGACGGGTGCCGGTCTTACAGCGGGATGTGGTGTGCTGGGTCCGGGTGGAGGCGTCGGCCCCGGCGTCCCGCTTCCGTTTGCAGTTCGACCGTTTGCACATGCAGCGGGTGGACATCGAGCTGCTCTCGGCCCAAGGCGATTCCCTGGGGCTGGCCCGGCGTGTGGGCGGGGCCGTGGAAGCCTGGGTGTCCGGGCAGCAGGCGCTGTTCCTGGCGCAACCCCAACCGGGTCAGGTGCTGTATGCGCGGATCAGCCCGGTGCCCGGTTCCTTGCCCTTTCCGGGGGTGGACCCGCACCTGGTGGTGGACTGGGTGGACCCCGGACCCGCCACGCTGGACGCCCAATGGACCGATCTGGTCAACATGGGGGCGGTGGTGTTCCTGTTCACCTCGGCCCTGGTGGCGCTGTTTTTTCTGTTTGCGCTGAAGGAGAGCAACTACGGCATCTATGCGCTGTATGCCACGGTGCAGGCCATCACCCACTTCTCCAAGACCGGCTTGGGGTTTGCCCTGGACGTGGGGCAGTGGTGGTGGGTCAACGCGGCGTTGCAGCAATACGTGGTGTCGGCCTTGTCGGCATGGCTGTATGTGCGTTTTGGGCGGTTTGAGGTGCACAGCCCCTGGTTGGCCAAGGCCGGTTACGGGGTGATGGGGGGCTTTTTGGCCTTGACCGTGCTGCCCTGGCTGGGCTGGGGCCATGTGGCGTGGCCGGTGTTTGTGCTGCTGCCTTTGCACTTTGCCGTGGCCTTGTGGGGCAACCTGCGGGGGTGGTGGCGCGGCGAACGGAGCTGCGGCATCTTGCTGGTGGGCCTGGCCCCCATTTCGGTGTATTGGTTGGTGTACGGGGTGTATGTGGTGGTGTTGCGCCAACCCACGCCGGAGGTGCTGGAGTTCGGCTCCCACTTTGACCTGGTGCGCACCCTGGTGTTGCCCGCGGTGTTTTGCTGGGGCCTGGCCGAGCGCACCCTGAGCGCCCAGCGGGAAACCACCCACCTGCTGTCGCACGATCCGCTCACCGGCCTGTTCAACCGCGAGGGCCTGCGCGACCTGGGCGACCGCCTCATGGCCCACGGGCATGCGCCCACGGTGACGGTGGCCAACATCGAGCGCTTCCATGCCATCAACGAAACCCTGGGCATGGAATTGGGTGACCGTGTGCTGAAGGAAACCGGGCGTCGGCTGGCCGCCTGTGCCGCCACGGTGGGGCCGTGGCACCTGGCCCGCATGCACGCCGACCAGTTCTGCCTGATGTTCGAAAACGCCCCGGCCCCGGAGCGGGTGCGCCTGGCGTTGCAGGACGCCTTCTCCGACGCCGCCGACGTGGCCATGCAGATCGTGGACCTGTCCATGGTCTGCGGCACCGCCCAGTGGGTGCAGGGGCAGGACATGACCACCCTCATCCGCAACGCCGAGGTGGCGCTGGACAACGCCCGTGCCCAGAAGCGCCCCTGGCTGTTGTACACCCCGGGCCTGGAAAACCACCGCCGGGTGGACCTCAACCTGCTGTCGGCCCTGCGTCGGGCGGTGCAACACAACGAGTTGCGCATGTACCTGCAACCCAAGATCGGCTTGGCCGACGGGCGGCTGTGCGGGGCCGAGGCGCTGGTGCGCTGGGAGCACCCCACGCGGGGCATGGTGCCGCCGTCCGACTTCGTGCCCTTTGCCGAAAGCACGGGGCGCATTGCCAGCATCACGCAGTGGATGTTGCGCCAGGCCATGCTGGAAACCGTGCACTGGCGTGCCCAGGGCCAGCCGCTCAAGATCGCCGTCAACCTGTCCACCCACGACCTGTCCGACGCCGACCTGCCCGAACGCCTGCGCCGCCTGCTGGCCGACACCGGCGCCCTGGCGCAGGACATCCGGCTGGAGGTGACCGAAAGCGCCGCCATGCAAGACCCCCAGACCTCGCTCACGGTCATGGGGGCGCTGGACAGCGCGGGCTTCTCGCTGTCCATTGACGACTTTGGCACCGGCTACTCGTCGCTGGCCCACCTGCAGAAGATGCCGGTGGCCGAGCTGAAGGTGGACCGCGCCTTTGTGCGCGACATCCACCTCAGCGGTGACGCCGTGGTCTTGCTCGAATCCATCGTCGCCATGGGCCACCGGCTGGGCCTCACGGTGGTGGCCGAAGGGGCCGAGTCCATCCACGAGTGGCGCCTGCTGCAAACCCTGGGCTGCGACGTGGCCCAGGGCTGGTTTGCCGCCAAACCCATGCCCGCCCACGACTTGCGCCAGTGGGCCACCCGACACCTGCCGTTCCGACCCGCACCGCCCCCGTCCTGACTGGGGTGTGGGTCAGCCATCCGTGTTTCAACCCCAGGGAGACAAAACGCATGAGCCATTGGTTGTCAGACAACGCCGAGACCTTGATTGAATGTGCCGCACAGGCCGCAGCCCAGGGGCGCAGGCCCCAGGTGCTGGTGGTGGGTTCGGGTTACGGGGGCGCGGTGGCGGCCCAGCGCTTTGCCGAGGCGGGCCAGTCGGTCTGGTTGCTGGAGCGCGGCAACGAGTATCTGGCGGGTGACTTCCCGCAGGATGTGGGCGAAGCCCCGGGCCATGTTCGCTGCGAAATGGACGGACCGCTGGGGACCCAGACCATCGGCCACGAATCGGGGCTGTTCGACTTTCGCGTGGGCGAGGGCGGGGCGGCCCTGCTGGGCAATGGCCTGGGGGGCGGCAGCCTCATCAACGCCGCCGTGGCCCTGCAACCCGAGCTGCGGGTGTTCGACCGACCTGAGTGGCCCGCCGCCCTGCGTGATGGCGTGTCGTGGTCGCACTGTTTCGACCGCGCCCGCCAGGGCCTGGGCGTGCAGGACGGCGCCACCCAGCGGGCCGCGACCCACCCACCCCAGGCCACCCTGCGGCGCCAACGGCTGGAAGACCTGGCCCGGGCCGCCCGCGCCCGGGCCGAACCCGATGTGGAGGTGACGGCGGAAGATGTGCCCCTGGCCATCGAGTTCCGGCGCCAGCTCCCTGCGGGCACCGTGCCCACGCGGGCCTGCAACGGCTGTGGCAACTGCGCCAGCGGCTGCAACCACCACGCCAAGCTGAGCCTGGACAAGACCTACCTGGCCCGCGCCCGGGAGCAGGGCGCACGCCTGTTCACGGGCGTGTCGGCGCTGTGGGTGTCGGCCATTGCCCCAGAGCACGGGGGGGGCTGGCGCGTGCACGCCGTGCGCACCGCCGAGCGGGCCCTGTGGGCCGACACCGTGCGGGCCGATGCGCAAGCCGCCACCGCGTCCCATGCCCCCGCGGCCGCAGACCGCCTGGTGTTCACCGTGGATTGCGACCGCCTGGTGCTGGCCGCCGGGGCACTGGGCAGCACCGAGCTGCTGCTGCGCTCGGCCCAGCAGGGCCTGCGGGTGGCCCGCACCTGGCTGGGCCAGTGCATGTCCGGCAATGGGGATGACCTGAGCATGGCCGCCCAGCTTCCCCAGCCCGTGCTGGGCTTTGGCGAAAGCGCCATCCCCATGCCCGCCACCGCCCCCAACCGCGGCCCCACCATCACCGGCGTGGTGCGGTTTCGCCATGCCACCGATCCACTGGCCAGCACCATCGCCGAAGACGGTGGCATGCCCGGGCTGCTGAAAGGCGTGGTGGGTGAAACGGTGGCCACGCTGGCCACGCTGCACCAGGTGGCGCAGTGGGGGTTCAAGGGGGGCGGCCTGTCCGACCCGCTGGCCGTGGGGCCTCGCGTGGACGACCATTCCCTGGCCCTGCTGGGCATGGGGCACGACCGCTGCGCTGGTCGCCTCACCCTGGCGGGCGTGGCCGAGCGCACGGCCTGGTCCTGGGTGGACGGGCGTGACGCGGCAGAGGGCCTGGACCCCTCGCTGCGCCTGCACCGCCAGCGCCTGTCCGCCATCAACGACCTGGGGGGCGTGCACATCCCCAACCCCGCCTCGGGGGTCATGCCCGAGGCCCTGGCCCGGGTCATGGACCAGGGGGACTTCCGGGCGCCGTGGATCACCGTCCACCCGCTGGGCGGCTGCCGCATGGCCGACAGCGCCGAGCAAGGCGTGGTCAATGACCGCTGCGAGGTGTGGGGGGACAACGGTCGGGTGCTGGCCGGCCTGCACGTGATGGACGGGTCGGTGGTGCCCGCCTCGCTGGGCGTCAACCCGTTCCTGACCATCACGGCGCTGGCAGAGCGTGCCTGCGAGCTGGCACTGGCGGTGCCACTCGGCGCGGGAGACGGGGGCCACGCTTGCGCCGCTGACCGCGTGTTGCGTGCCGCCCCCCTGGCTCCGTATCCCCGGGTGGTGGGGGAGGCGGGCGACGTGGCGGGCAACTCCGCGGCCGA
>DASUON010000443.1:0-2506 GCA_036276615.1 Burkholderiaceae bacterium | reverse complement strand
GTGTCGGCAATGGCCTGCTGCTCGGCCAGGATGTCGCCGTTGACCGGCACCAGCCCATGGTCGGTGCGCTTGAGGAAGGACTCGGTGACCGACACATCCAAGCCCAGCACCTTGGACAGCTCCTGCGCGGCCTCGCGCGGGTTCTTGGCAATCCAGGTGTCCACGGCCTTGATTTCCTCCAGGGCCACCTTCAGCACGTCGGTGTGGCGGGTGGCGAAATCGCGGGAGGTGAAGTAGTACGCCCGGTTGTTGGCCACGCCGCTGGCGTCAGCCAGCACGCGGGCATCCAGCGACTTTTCGGCAGCGGACAGGAAGGGTTCCCAGATCAGCCAGGCGTCCACCGAGCCCTTTTGGAACGCCGCGCGGGCGTCGGGCGGGGGCAAAAAGACGGACTGCACGTCGCTGTACTTCAGGCCGTGTTTCTCCAGCAGCTTGACCAGGAAGTACTGCACGTTGGAGCCCTTGTTGTAGGCCACCTTCTTGCCCTTGAGGTCGGCCACCGAGCGGATGGGCGAGTCCTTGGGCACCAGCAGGGCTTCCAGCCGGGGGCGGGGCACGGTGGCCCCGGCGTACACCAGCGGTGCGCCCGCGGCCTGGGCGAAGATGGGCGGGGCTTCGCCCACGTCGCCAAAGTCGATGGAGCCCACGTTCAGCGCCTCCAGCTGCACCGGCCCGGCCACGAACTCGGTCCAGGTGACGTTGACGCCCAGCGGGGTGAGGCGTTTTTCCAGGGTGCCCCGGTTCTTCAGGATGGACAGCCAGCCCTTCTGGTAGCCGATGCGCAGGGTGCGGGTGGCAGACTGCGCCGCGGTCTGGGCTTGTGCGGCGGCGGGCAGCAGCGACGAGGCGGCGGCCCCGGCAACGAAGGTGGACACAAAGTGGCGGCGGCTCCAGGCGGTCATGTTCAGGTTCTCCAATCGAGACAAATCAGGTGAATTCGGGCAAGGCCTCCCCCGGCCGGGTTGCACGGCACTTCAGTGGGGAAGGGGTCAGGGGGTGGTGGTGCGGTCAGACGCTGCAGCGCACCTGACCAAATGGAATGGGCGCAAACCCCGGGGTGATGGGTTGCCGCAAGCCCTGGGTGGCCACCAGGTGGGCGGCTTCGTCCAGACGGCGGGACACGTCCTCGTCAAAGTCGTAGCCGCCTTCGGCGTTGCGGGGCAGTTGTTTTTCGCTGGCGTACACCCCGGGCAGGATGTGCAGCGCCCCCAGCGACTGCAGCACCGGACGCAGCGCATAGTCCAGCGCCAGCATGTGGTGCGGGCTGCCGCCGGTGGCCAGGGGCAGCACCGTCTTGCCCTTGAAGGCGTCTTGCGGCAACACGTCCAGAAACACCTTGAGTGCGCCGCTGTAGGCGGCCTTGTACACAGGGGTGCCCACCACAATCACCTCGGCCCGCTCCACCTGCAAGGCGGCTTTGATGATGGCGGTGTTCCCCGCGTCGGCCAACAGCAGCGCCTGCGGGGGCAGGGAACGCACGCTGAGGCGGTCCACAAAGGTCTGGCGCGGGTTCAGGCGCTGGGCAATGCCTTCGGCCAGTGCCACCGAGCGGGATTGGTCGGACGGGCTGCCGTGGATGAGCAGGACGGACATGGTGGTTTCTCCCTTCACTTTTTGGTGTAGATCTGGTCGAAGCTGCCACCGTCGGCAAAGTGCAGCTTGGTGGCCTGCGTCCAGCCGCCAAACGCCTCGTCGATCTTGAACAGGTTCAACTTGGGAAACTGCTTGGCGTACTTGGCCTGCGCCTTGGCCGAGGTGGGGCGGTAGAAGTTCTTGCCCGCAATGTCCTGGCCCTCGTCGCTGTACAGGTACTCCAGGTAGGCCGTGGCCACGGCGCGTGTGCCCTTCTTGTCCACGTTCTTGTCCACCACCGTCACCGCCGGTTCGGCCAGGATGGAGAGGGACGGGTAGACCACGTCGAACTTGGAGCCGAATTCCTTTTCCAGCAGGTAGGCTTCGTTTTCCCAGGCGATGAGCACATCGCCCTGGTTGCGCTGGGCAAAGGTGATGGTGGAGCCCCGGGCCCCGGTGTCGAGCACGGGCACGTTGGCGTAGAGCTTGGCCACAAACTCTTTGGCTTTGGCGTCTCCACCGTATTTGCGTTTGGCGAATTCCCAGGCGGCCAGGTAGTTCCAGCGCGCACCGCCCGAGGTCTTGGGGTTGGGGGTGATGACCTTCACGTCAGGGCGGATGAGGTCGTCCCAGTCCTTGATGCCTTTGGGGTTGCCTTCGCGCACCGCCAGGATGATGGTGGAGGCGTAGGGCGTGCTGTTGAGCGGCAGGCGTTTTTGCCAGTCCTTGGGGATCCAGCCGCCGTTGTTGTGCAGGGCGTCGGTGTCGCCGGCCAGGGCCAGCGTGGCCACGTCGGCCTCCAGGCCGTCGATGATGGAGCGGGCCTGCTTGCCCGAGCCGCCGTGGCTTTGCTTGATGCTGACGTCCTGCCCGGTCTTGGCCTTCCAGTGTTTGGCAAAGGCGGCGTTGAACTCGACGTAGAGCTCGCGGGTGG
>DASUON010000442.1:0-14320 GCA_036276615.1 Burkholderiaceae bacterium | reverse complement strand
GGTGGCGTTGTCAGCACCCGTTGCCCCGGGTTTGAGCCAGAGCGGCAGCACGGCATAACCCATGGCGCGGTAAGGGGCCAGGCGCTCCCAGGCGCGAGCAAACGGTTCGGTCAGGTCCTGCTTGTTCAGCCCGATCATCGGGGTGATGCCCGCGTCTTCGGCGGCAATCAGGGCGCGGGCCAACTGGCGCTCGGAAAACTCGGGTTCTGCCGCCACCAGGATCAGCAGCTGGTCCAGGTTGGCCGCGAACGACTTGGTGCGCACCTCGTCTTGCCGGTAGAACAGGTTTTCACGCGCCTGCACGGCTTCGATGGTGCCTTCGTCGGCAGAGGGAATCCACCACACCCGATCCCCCACCACCGCCTCGTTGCGTTTGCCTCGGGGGTGGCAGATGCGGCGCTCGCCGTCGGGGGTTTCCACCACCACGTGCCGCCCGTGGGTGGCCACCACCAGGCCATCCAGGCGATCTCCAGCGCTGGTGTCGGGTCGCTGCGAGCGCGCATGACGGCCCTTCATGCGGCGGCTCCGGCGGCAGAGGGCATCAGCCTGCTCAGGCGTTGGCTGGCTGGGGGGTGGCTGTGGTGAAACGCCACGTACCACGGGTCTGGGGTGAGGGTGGATGCATTGTCCCGGTACAGCTTGAGCAAGGCGCTGTGCAGGTGCTGGGCCGACACCTGCGCTGCCGCGTAGGCGTCCGCCTCGAACTCGTGGCGGCGGGACATGGCCGACGACAGCGGGGCCAGGAACAGCGAGAACACCGGCACCACCATGGCGAACAACAGCAACGCCAAGGCGCTGTTGCCGCTGTCCAGGTTGGGTTGCACGCCCAGGCCGGTGTAGAACCAGGATTGAGCAGAGGCATACCCCAGCGTGGCCAAGGCCGCCAGCGTGCCCAAGGCCACCCAGACCACCCGGCGCACGATGTGTTTGTGGTGGAAGTGCCCCAGCTCGTGGGCCAGCACCGCTTCCAGTTCGTCGTGGCTGAGCTGTTGCATCAGCGTGTCGTACAGCACCACGCGTTTGGCTTGCCCCAGGCCGGTGAAGTACGCATTGGCGTGGGCACTGCGGCGGCTGCCATCCATCACGAACAAACCACTGGCCTTGAAGCCGCAGCGGGCCATCAGGGCCTGCACCCGCTGAACCAACGCCATGTCTTGCAGGGGCTGGAATCGGTTGAACAAGGGGGCGATGAGGGTGGGGTAGAGCACCATCATCAACAGGTTGAAGCCCATGAACACACCCCAGGCCCACAGCCACCACAGGGGGCCCGCCTGTTCCATCAGCCAGAGCACCGCGGCCAGCAGCGGCAGGCCCAACAGCGCCGACACCACCACACCCTTGAGGCCATCGACCAGCCACATGCCCCAGGTGCTGCGGTTGAAGCCAAAGCGGGCTTCCACCCCGAAGGTTTGCCAGGCCGACAGCGGTGCGTCCAGCACCCCGCCCACCACAGCAAAGGCCGCCACCAGGGCCAGTTGCTGGCCCAGGCCGGGCGCCACCCAGGGGGCCAGGGTGTGAGACACCCATTGCTGAAGGGCATCCAAGCCGCCCAGCAGGGTCCAACCCAGCAGCACCACCGCCCCGAACACAATGTCCACCATCGCCACCTTGGCCTTGGCCACGGTGTAGTCCGCCGCCTTGTGGTGGGCGGCCAGGTCGATGTGACCGGCATAGGCCGAAGGCACCTGGGCGCGGTGTTGGCGAACGTGGCGGACCTGCCGGAGCACCAGCCACAGGCGCAAGGCGGTGGACAGCAACAAGGCAGCAGAGAAGACCAGCGAGAAGGTCAGTGAGGCATCAAACATGGGGCGAGTCTACCGGGCGCGTCATGGACAATCGGGGGATGAGTTCTTTTGCCGCGCCCCGCCGCCACACCCACGAGCCTTACCCTCCACACCCCTCGGGGTTGATCAAGAGCGATGCCAACCTGGTCTGGCTGGACTGCGAAATGAGTGGCCTGGACCCCGAAAAAGACCGTTTGCTGGAGGTGGCCGTGGTCATCACCGGGCCGGACCTGACCCCGCGGGTGGAGGGGCCGGTGATGGTGATCCACCAGTCCGACGAAGTGCTGGGCGGCATGGACGCCTGGAACCGCGGCACCCATGGCCGCAGCGGCTTGACCGAAAAGGTGCGTGTCAGCACGGTGACCGAGGCCGAGGCCGAGGCCGAGCTGCTGGCCTTTGTGCGGCGCTTTGTGCCCAAGGGCGTGTCCCCGCTGTGCGGCAACACCGTGCACCAGGACCGGCGTTTCCTGGTGCGCTACATGCCCGCGCTGGATGCCCATTTCCATTACCGCTGCCTGGACGTCAGCACCCTGAAGGAGCTGGCCAAGCGCTGGCAGCCGAAGGTGTTCAAGGCCTTCAAAAAGAAGCAGATGCACACAGCCTTGGCCGATGTGCACGAGTCCATCGACGAACTGGTGCACTACCGCACCCACTTCCTGCGCATGCCCGACGTGGCTCCGCAGGCCGAGGCGGCCACCGACACCCCAAGGAGCGCAGCATGAAGCGGGCATTGGCCGACATCCTGTTTTCGCAAGGCTTTGGCACCCGCCGGGTGTGTTCGGGCCTGATCGAGCAGGGCATGGTGCGGGTGGCGGGCGAGGTGGTCCTCGACCCGTGGGCCGACTTTGAAACCACCGACTTCGCGTTTGACGTGCAGGGCACCACCTGGCCGTGTGTGGAACGGGCCTACCTGATGCTGCACAAGCCCACGGGGCACGAGTGTTCGCAAAAGCCCGGCATGTACCCCAGCATCTACACCCTGCTGCCCGCGCCCTTGCGCCAGCGCGGCGGAGGTGCCGCGGCGGGCGTGCAGGCCGTGGGGCGGCTGGACCAGGACACCACGGGCCTGCTGCTGCTGAGCGACGACGGTCAGTTCATCCACCGGCTGACCTCTCCCCGGCACCATGTTCCCAAGGTGTACGAGGTGACCACTCGACACCCCGTGACCGACGCGCAAATCGACAAGCTGCTGGCAGGCGTGGTGCTGGACGACAGTCCCGTGCCCGTGAAAGCCGCCGCCGCGGTGCGGGTGGACGAGTGCCACCTGCAACTCACCCTGACCGAGGGCAAATACCACCAGGTCAAACGCATGCTGGCCGCGGTCAGCAACCGGGTGGAGGGGTTGCACCGCAGCCGCATTGGCGAGCTGGTGCTGGACGATCGTTTGCCCGTGGGGGCCTGGCGCTGGCTCACCGCCGAAGAAGTGGCCGCCCTGAGCCAGAAGGCCAAGTCCGCACGCTGAGGGCGGAGGGGCCCCGGATGGGGCTTCATGCACATCGGTTATGCTGATTTGCATGGGCCTCATCTTTGATGCTTTCTGGCGCTCGGTGGTGTATTGCCTGCACCCCCGCGTCATTGCACTGTCTTTTTTGCCTCTGGTGGTGATGGTGGCACTGTCCTTCGGACTGGGCTACTTCTACTGGGAGGATGCCGTGTCTGCGGTGACCCAGGGCCTGGAGGCCAGCGAGCTCCTGACCCTGGCGCTGGGGTGGCTGGATTCCGTCGGTTTGGGGCGGCTGCGGGCCGTGTTTGCGCCGTTGGTGGTGTTGTTCCTGGCCACGCCCGTCATCGTGGTGATGTCGTTGTTGCTGGTGTCGCTGGTGATGACGCCCGCGCTGGTCGAGCTGGTGGCGCAGCGCCGTTTTCCCCTTTTGGAGCGCAAGAAGGGGGCGTCCTGGCTGGGCAGTGCGGCCTGGTCGCTGGTGTCCACGGCCTTGGCCTTGATGGCCATGGTGGCGTCGCTGCCGCTGTGGCTGATTCCGCCCTTGGTCATGGTGTTGCCCCCGCTGATCTGGGGTTGGCTCACCTACCGCGTGTTTGCCTACGACGCCTTGGCCGACCACGCCAGCGTTGAAGAGCGCCGCGCCTTGTTCGCGCAGTATCGCCTGCCTCTGTTGACCCTGGGTGTGTTGACGGGGTACTTGGGGGCTTTGCCCAGCGTGTTGTGGGCGTCTGGGGCCATGTTCATCGCCATGGCACCCATCCTCGTGCCCCTGGCCATTTGGCTCTACACCCTGGTGTTTGCGTTCTCGTCGCTGTGGTTTGTGCACTTCTGCCTGTCGGCTTTGGCACAGCGGCGTCAGAACGAGGCCACTGTTCGTCCAGTCCAGGAGGTCCACCCGGTCGTGGTGGATGTGGATGTGTCTGAGCCCGATGCGCTCCTGTTGCCCCCTGATGCGGTGACCCCTCCTGACGCTGGGCGCTTGCCGCCCCCCTGAATCCATGCCCGACTTTGCAACCCCTGTGCCCACGTTTGGTGCGCTCATCATCGGTGACGAAATCCTGTCGGGCCGCCGGGTGGACAAACACCTGCCCAAGTTGATCGAGTTGCTGGGAGACCGCGGATTGCAGTTGTCCTACGCCGTGAACCTGGGGGACGATCCCGCCCGGATCACCCAGCACCTTCGCCAGGCGTTTGACAGTGGCGACTGGGTGTTTTCATTCGGGGGCATCGGTGCCACCCCCGATGACCACACCCGCCAATGCGCAGCGGCGGCACTGGGTCAGCCTTTGGTTTTGCACCCCGAGGCCAAGGCACTGATCACCGAGCGCATGCAGGACATGGCCGCCCAGCAGGGCTCGGTGCTCGACCTGGCACACCCCGACAGCCAGCGGCGCTTGGAGATGGGGATGTTCCCCGCCTCCGCCACGCTCATTCCCAACCCGTACAACAAGATTCCCGGCTTTGCCTGCCAGGGGCGTGCGGGCGGTTGGGTGCATTTTGTGCCCGGGTTTCCCGTGATGGCTTGGCCCATGGTCGAGTGGGTGTTGGAGCAGCGGTGTGCGCCGTGGTTTTCGCGTGGGGCCCGTGTGGAGAAATCTGTGGTGGTGTACGGCACGCTGGAAGCAACGCTCACGCCCCTCATGGAAGACATTGAACAGCAGCACCCTGAGGTGAAGGTGTTCAGCCTGCCCAGCGTGGATCACCCGGAACATGGGCGGCACATTGACCTGGGGGTCAAAGGTCCGGTGACGGCGGCGGATCGTGCCTACCTGGACCTGATGCAGGGTTTGCAGGCGTTGGGGGTTCCGTTGGGCCCCGAAATGGTGCGTTGAGTGCGCCTTATCTTGGTGCCAATCCATTTTGGTGCAAATGGCACTCCATTGGTGCAATGGATGCTGGGGCATACTTGGGTTTCAGTCGATGTGCCGAACCATGCCTCTGGCATAAAAGCTGCTTGATGCTTTCCGTTATCGAATTTTCAACCCGTCATCCTTAGGAGATTTTGATGGCCAAGACCGTCGCAGACGTGATGCAACTGGTGAAAGACAACGACGTCAAGTTCGTTGACTTCCGTTTCACCGACACCCGTGGCAAAGAGCAGCACGTGACCGTGCCCGTGTCTCACTTCGATGAAGACAAGTTCACCTCTGGCCATGCGTTTGACGGCTCCTCCGTGGCAGGTTGGAAAGGCATTGAAGCCTCCGACATGCAGCTGATGCCCGACCCCAGCACCGCCAACATCGACCCCTTCTTCGAAGAAACCACCCTGTTCCTGCAGTGTGACGTGGTCGAACCCAGCGATGGCAAGGCCTACGACCGTGACCCCCGCTCCATCGCCAAGCGCGCTGAAGCCTATCTGAAGGCTTCCGGCCTGGGCGACACCGCCTACTTCGGTCCCGAACCCGAATTCTTCATTTTCGACGGCGTGCGTTGGAGCAACGAACCCGGTCGCGTGTTCAGCGAAATCGAAGAATACGAAGCCCCCTGGAACAGTGGTTCCAAGATGGAAGGCGGCAACCGCGGCCACCGTCCCACCACCAAGGGCGGTTACTTCCCCGTGCCTCCGGTCGACAGCACGCAAGACATGCGTTCCGAGATGGTGCTGATCCTGGAAAGCCTGGGCATCCCCGTCGAAGTGTTCCACCACGAAGTGGCTGGCGCCGGTCAAAACGAAATCGGCACCAAGTTCAGCACGCTGGTTGAGCGCGCCGACTGGACCCAGGTGCTGAAGTACGTGGTCTGGAACGTGGCCAACGCCTACGGCAAGACCGCCACCTTCATGCCCAAGCCCTACCACGGTGACAACGGTTCCGGCATGCACGTGCACCAGTCCGTGTGGAAAGACGGCAAGAACCTGTTCGCCGGTGACGGCTACGCCGGCCTGAGCGACTACGCCCTGTACTACATCGGCGGCATCATCAAGCACGCCCGTGCCCTGAACGCCATCACCAACCCCGGCACCAACAGCTACAAGCGCCTGGTGCCCGGCTTCGAAGCCCCGGTGAAGCTGGCCTACTCCAGCCGCAACCGTTCCGCTTCCATCCGCATCCCGTTCGTGGCCAACCCCAAAGGTCGTCGCATCGAGGCTCGTTTCCCCGATCCTTCCGCCAACCCCTACCTGTGCTTCTCGGCCCTGCTGATGGCCGGTCTGGACGGCGTGGAAAACAAGATCCATCCGGGCGAAGCCGCCACCAAGGACCTGTACCACCTGCCGCCCGAAGAAGACAAGCTGGTGCCCACCGTGTGCCACAGCCTGGACCAGGCGCTGGAGTACCTGGACAAGGACCGTGCGTTCCTGACCAAGGGCGGTGTGTTCACCGACAGCATGCTGGACGCCTACATCGACCTGAAGATGCAAGAAGTGACTCGCTTCCGCACCATTCCCCACCCGGTCGAGTTCGACATGTACTACAGCCTGTGATGCAGGTCGAGGTCGGATGACCTTCGCAAAAAGGACGGCTCGCGCCGTCCTTTTTTTTCGCTTCCACCGGGTGTGGGGTGCGCGCGGCGGGAATTCGTGGCCGCCGTTTGCGTCATACTGCCCCATTGTTTCCATTGCAAGTTTTTTCCATGAGCCTTCACCGCATGGGTTACCTCCAATCGTGTGTGCAACAGGGCCTGCGCTGGGCCTGCCTGGGGCTGGGTGCCCTGACCGCCATGGCCCAGGCCCAGAGCGCCATCTACCGCTGTGGCAACGAGTACACCAACAGCCCCACCCCGGCCCAGAAGAAAGAGTGCAAGCTGATCGAAGGCGGCGGGGTGACCGTGGTGCCTGCGGCCGCTGTGCGCGCCGGGGCTTCCAAACCAGCACCCGCCAACGACCAGCAGCCGCGGGTGGACCCGCAGCAGCAAAAAGCCCGCGACAACGATGCGCGCACCATCCTCGAAGCCGAACTCAAGAAGGCCGAGGGCAAGCTGGCCGCGTTGCAGCAGGAGTACAACAACGGCCAGCCCGAAAAGCGGGGGGAAGAGCTGCGCAACGTGGCCCGTTACCAGGAGCGGGTGTCGGAGCTGAAGGCCTCCATCGTTCGGGCCGAGGCCGACGTGGTGGGCCTGCGCCGTGAGTTGCAACGCATGGGCACGGCCAGCCGTTGAATGTTCATGCCGCAATCTGACTCGGGGGCGGCCGTTGCCTCCAAATTCCATGCCCTGGACCTGTTGGCCACGCTGGTGGCGGTGGTGGACCTGAACGGGGCCATCCTGTTCGTGAATGCGGCGCTGGAAGACGCCTTGGGCCTGTCCCGCCGCAGCGTGGCGGAAGCCCAGCTCAGCCAGTTTTTTGCCGAACCCGCACAGCTGGCCAATGCGCTGGAAGGCGTCAAGGTCAACGAATTTGCCGCCTTGCGCTACGACGCCTGGCTGCGCTCGCACCACCGCGACCCGTTGCCCGTGCACGTGGTGGTGGCGCAGACCGAGGTGGAAGGCGAAGTCGTCGTCGAGCTGCTGCCGCTGGAGCAGCAATCCCGCCAGGACCGGGAAGACCGCCTCATTGGCCAGGCACAGGCCAACAAGGAGCTGATCCGCAACCTGGCCCACGAAATCAAGAACCCGCTCGGCGGCATCCGCGGTGCGGCGCAGTTGCTGCAAATGGAGCTGGAGTCGCGCGAGCTCATCGAGTACACCCAGGTCATCATCCACGAGGCCGACCGCCTGCAAACGCTGGTGGACCGGCTGCTGGCCCCGCACCGCCGCCCGCATGTGGTGGGGGACGTCAACATCCACGAGGTGTGCGAGCGGGTGCGCTCGCTCATCCTGGCCGAGTTTCCCAAGGGCTTGCGCGTGGTGCGCGACTACGACACCTCGCTGCCCGAGTTCCGGGGCGACCGCGAGCAGCTCATCCAGGCCGTGCTCAACATCGCCCACAACGCGGCCCAGGCCCTGGGCGCGCGCATTGCACAAGGGGATGCGAGCATCACCTTCCGTTCGCGGGTGGCGCGTCAGGTCACGTTTGGCAAGCAGCGCTATCGGTTGGCACTGGAATTGCATGTGATCGACAACGGGCCCGGCGTGCCGGACTCGATCAAGGACCGAATCTTCTACCCCCTGGTGTCGGGGCGCGAAGGCGGGTCTGGCCTGGGGCTGACGTTGGCGCAAACCTTCGTGCAGCAGCACCATGGCCTGATCGAGTGCGACAGCCAGCCCGGCCGGACCGACTTCAAGATCCTGATTCCCCTGCCTTGAAGTCCGGCGCCTGAAGCCTTGGGCTCCGGCGCCTGGGTGCTGGCACCAGAGGGCGGGGCTGAATCGAACAAGAGGCAAAAGGAAACGTGCGCATGAAACCCATCTGGATCGTGGACGACGATCAGTCCATCCGCTTCGTGCTGGAAAAGGCGCTGTTGCGCGAGAACCTGCCCACCCGCAGCTTCATCAACCCGCAAGACGTGCTGGCGGCGCTGGACGAGGACAACGACGAAATGGCCCCGCAGGTGCTGGTCAGCGACATCCGCATGCCGGGTGGCTCGGGCCTGGACCTGCTGGACAAGGTGAAGAAGAAGCTGCCCGGGCTGCCCGTCATCATCATGACGGCGTTCTCCGACCTGGACAGCGCCGTGTCGGCCTTCCAGGGCGGGGCTTTCGAGTACCTGCCCAAACCTTTTGATCTGCCTAAGGCGGTGGAGCTGATCCGTCGGGCGGTGGAGGAAAGCCAACGTGAAGAGGTGGCCGAGGAACGCATGGCCGCCACGCCCGAAATGCTGGGCCAGGCCCCGGCCATGCAGGACGTGTTCCGCGCCATTGGCCGCCTCAGCCAGAGCAACGTGACGGTGATGATCACTGGCGAATCCGGCTCGGGCAAGGAGCTGGTGGCGCGGGCGCTGCACAAACATTCGCCGCGCGCCACGGGGCCGTTTGTGGCCATCAACACCGCGGCCATCCCCAAGGACCTGCTGGAGAGCGAACTGTTCGGTCACGAGCGCGGTGCGTTCACCGGCGCGCAAAGCATGCGCCGTGGCCGCTTCGAGCAGGCCGAGGGCGGCACGCTGTTCCTGGACGAAATCGGCGACATGCCGTTTGACCTGCAAACCCGTTTGCTGCGGGTGCTGTCCGACGGGCACTTCTACCGCGTGGGCGGACACAGCGCTGTCAAGGCCAATGTGCGCGTCATCGCCGCCACCCACCAGAACCTGGAGCAGCGCGTCAAGGAAGGCGTGTTCCGCGAGGACTTGTTCCACCGCCTCAACGTCATCCGGCTGCGCCTGCCCGCGCTGCGCGAGCGGCGCGAAGACGTGCCCATGCTGACCAAGCACTTCCTGGTGCAAAGCGCCAAGCAGCTGGACGTGGAGCCCAAGCGCATTTCCGAGGCGGCCCTGCAGCGCATGGCGGCCTTCGACTTCCCCGGCAACGTGCGCCAGCTGGAAAACGTGTGCCACTGGCTGACGGTGATGGCCCCGGCCCAGGTCATTGAGGAAAAGGACCTGCCGCCCGAGGTGTTGTCGTCCCGCCCCGTGGTGGCGGGGGCTGCGGTTGCCGAGCCCGTGCTGGCCGTGGCGTCTGACAGCGGTGCTGCGGACACGGTGGCCCCGGCCGCGCCGGTGGCTGCCAGCCCGCTGCCTACCGCCACCGCCGCACCCGAACACGCCACCGTGGGCGGGGGGGCGGCCCTGGACGGCTGGGAACAAGGCTTGCAGGCCGAGGCCCAGAGCCTGCTGGAGTCGGGTCGCCTGGACGTGTGGGACGTGTTGACCCGCCGCTTCGAAACCCGGCTGATCCAGACCGCGCTGGCCAACACCCGGGGCCGCCGCATCGAGGCGGCGCACAAGCTGGGCATTGGCCGCAACACCATCACCCGCAAGATTCAAGAGTTGAATCTGGAATGAAAAAAGCCTCCACCGCTTGATGTACGGTGGAGGCTTGCTATTGATTTTGAATCAGGCCAGCGTCAGCACCACCGGGGCGTGGTCGCTGGGGCGCTCGTTCTTGCGCGGGGCCACGTCCACCGCACAAGCGGTGGCGCTGGCACGAACCGCGTCCGACACCAGGATGTGGTCGATGCGCAGGCCGCGCTTGCGCTTGAAGGCAAAGTCCCGGTAGTCCCACCAGCTGTAGTTGCGCTCGGGCTGCGGGAACAGGCGCACCGCGTCGTGCAGGCCCAGCCCGATCAGCGCCTGCAGGTGCTGGCGTTCTTCCGTGGTGCAGTGGATGGTTTCGCGCAGGCCTTCGGGGTCCCACACGTCCAGGTCGTCGAAGGTGATGTTGTAGTCACCCATCAGCACCAGCCGCGGGTACAGGGCCTGTTGCTCGCGCACCCAGGCGTGCAGGGCCTGCAGCCATTGCATCTTGTAGGCGAACTTGTCAGACCCCGGGGCCTGTCCGTTGGGAAAGTAGCCGCCGATGACGCGCACATCACCTTGCGGCGAAGGCAGGGTGGCGGTGATCAGGCGCGATTGTTCGTCGGCAAAGCCGGGGATGTTTTTCACCCCATCCACCAGTGGCACGCGGCTGATCAGGGCCACGCCGTTGTAGGTTTTCTGGCCGAACCACTGGGCGTGGTAGCCCGCCTCGGTGAAGGCCGCCACCGGGAACTTGTCGTCGGTGAGCTTGAGCTCTTGCAGGGCCAGCACGTCCACCGCACCGGGCCCGCTGGCCTGGGCGGCCAGCCAGTCCAGCACCTGCGGCAGGCGCACGCCCAGGGAGTTGACGTTCCAGGTGGCGAGTCTCATGGTCTTTAAGAAAAAAAGTGCCTCTGGCGCTTTTTGATAAAGCGCAAGCAGCTATCAAATGTGAAGCATGGCCAGCACGCCCACGGCACCGCCTGCGGCCCCGGCCACGTACATGGCGTACTCCAGCCAGCGTTTGCGGGTCAGCAGGGCGATGGCGGCCAGCGCAATCGAGATTTGCAGCACGGTGGTGGCCTGGGCCCAGCGGTGGTGCAGGTGCATCTGCTCGTCGGACTTGGTGTCCCACGCTTTGGCTTCGGCTTCCAGGCCGTCGGCCACGGTCTTGATCTCGTTCTTTTCCTTGTCGTAGCGCTCCACCTTGGCCTGGTAGGTGGCTTTCTTGTCTTCGGGGGCCAGGTCACGGGCCAGTTCGGCCAGCGACTGCTTGGTGCTCTTGGACTGGAAGTAATTCCACTGGTTGGAGGCTTCGGTCTTCTTGATGGCGGCGTTGTTCTTGTACAGCCCGGCGTTGGCCTGGGTGGCACCGCCCATGTAGCCGTACAAGGCCCCCACCGTGGCCAGGATGGCGGTGAACAGCGCAATGTGGTTGGTCATGCCTTTGCCATCGTCGCCGTGGCCATGGCCGCCGTGGGCGCCTTGTTGGGCGTGTTCCAGTTCGTGGTCGTGGGGACCGTGGACGTGAAAACCGTGTCCGGACATTCAAAACTCCTGTGTGCGTGAGTGAGTGACAAAACTGTAGGCCAGGCCCGAGGCGGCCACGTGACGGTGGCGTTCGGTCTCGTGCCAGCCGGGCCCCAAGGTGGGGGCGAAGGCGTCGCCTTCAAAGTCGGCGTCGATTTCGGTGACCACCACGCGCTGCGCCAGCGGCAACGCCTGGGCGTACACCTGGGCGCCGCCAATCACCCAGACCTCGGGTTGGTCTTTCAAATGTTGTAGCGCACTCTCCAAGTCTGAAAAGCGCAAGGTGCCGTTTTCGTTCCAATCAGTGTTGCGGGTCAGCACCACGTTGATGCGCCCGGGCAGGGGCCGAAAACGCGGGGGCAGCGAGTCCCAGGTGCGCCGCCCCATGACCACCGGGCAGCCCAGCGTGGCGGCCTTGAAGTGCGCCAGGTCTTCGGGCAGGTGCCAGGGCAGGGTGTTGTCGCGCCCGATCACGCCGTTGCGGGCGCGGGCAAAAATCAGGTTCAGTCGCATGGCAGGCTCACTGGGGTGGGCAGGGGTCAGGTTTTGGCGGCACGCGGCGGCAACAACACCGCGGCAATGGCCACCATCACCAGGGCCACGGCGGCAAAGTCCTGCCAATGCGGCCATTCCCCCACGATGACGGTGGCGCTGAGCGTGCCGATCAGGGGGATGGCCATGATGCTCATGGCACTGGTGGCCGGGGGCAGCTTGCGGGCCAGGCTGAACCAGATGATCTGCGCCACGCCGTAGTTGATGAACACGCCAAAGACCAGGCTGCCCCACATGGCCGGGCTGAACTGGAACTGGGGCCAGGGTTCGAACACCCCGGCCAGCACCCACACGCAGGCGCTGGTGAGCAGCATCATCCACACCACCAGGGCCTCGGTGGGCAGTGTCAGGGGGCTGCGGCGCATCAGTTGGGTGCCCAGCGCCCAGGTCAGCGCGGCCAGTTCCATCCACAACACGCCTTGCGGACGCCCGGCCAGGTTTTGCAGCTCGTGCGCCAGCAGCAGGGCAATGGCGCCACCCACCGCCAGCGTGGCCCAGACCACACGGCGGTTGAGCTTCTGGCCGAAAAAGGCCGCGCCCAGCAGCACGGTCCAGATGGGCATGGTGAAACCCAGCACCGCGGCCCGGCCCGAGCTGAGTTCCTTCAGCCCGAAGATGGAGATGGTGTGCCAGCCCAGCATGTTGGGCACGGCCAGGGTGGCCACCGTGCGCCATTCAGCCCGCTCGGGCCACATGCGCAAGCCGCGGGCGCGGAAAAAGAAGAACAGCCAGGTGGCCCCCAGCGTCATGGTGATGGCGCGAAAGTACAGCGGTGACAACTCGCGAAGCGACAGCTTCATCATGGGCCAGTTGACGCCCCACATCAGCGTGAGGGCCACCAGGGCCAGCAGTTGTTTGCGGCTGAGCATCAGCGGGTCAAACGGCCACGGGGGCCTTGATGGCGGGGTGCGGGTCGTAGCCTTGCACCTCGAAATCGTCCAGCGTGTAGTCGAACAGGGTGTCAGGTTGGCGCTTGATGTGCAGCGTGGGCCAGGGGCGGGGCTCGCGGCCCAGTTGCAGGGCCACCTGCTCGGTGTGGTTGCTGTAGATGTGGCAGTCGCCGCCGGTCCAGATGAAGTCGCCCACGTCCAGGTTGCACTGCTGGGCCACCATGTGGGTCAGCAGCGCGTAGCTGGCAATGTTGAAGGGCACACCCAGGAAGATGTCGGCGCTGCGCTGGTAGAGCTGGCAGCTCAGTTTTCCACGGCCACCGGGCTCGGTGGCGGGGGCCACGTAGAACTGGAAGAAGGCATGGCAGGGCATCAAGGCCATCTGGTCCAGCTCGGCCACGTTCCAGGCGCTGACGATGATGCGCCGACTGTCCGGGTTGCGGCGCAGCGTGTCCAGCACCTGCTGCATCTGGTCGATGTGGCCACCGTCCGGGGTGGGCCAGCTGCGCCATTGCACGCCGTACACCGGACCCAGGTCGCCATCTTCTCGCGCCCATTCGTCCCAGATGGTGCAGCCGCGCTCTTGCAGCCACTTCACGTTGCGGTCACCGCGCAGGAACCACAGCAGCTCCAGGATGATGCTTTTCAGGTGCACCTTCTTGGTGGTGACCAGCGGAAAGCCCTCGCTCAGGTCGAAGCGCATCTGGTACCCGAACACGCTGGTGGTGCCGGTGCCGGTGCGGTCGGCCTTGATCACGCCATTCGTGTGCACATGGCGCATGAAGTCTTCGTAGGTGGAGCGGGTGGCGGTCGTCATGGCCGGGCGGGGTGGGGAAAAGAACCGACCAGTATAGGTCCGAGGACCGCCCGCCCGCGCAGGGCTGGTATCATGCGCCCCGTCATTGGGGAGTAGCCGCACTTCATCCGCTGAAGTGGCGCGTGTCAACACACTTGTCCTGGGTAGGACATGGCACCCGCAGTCCCTGCACCTGGCAAGACCTTTGACCACAGCGCCTCCGTTTCTGGCCGGGGATGCGCCGTGGTCAATTGCGTTCACCGGCCAAGGATGTGTTCATGGAATCCCTGTTTGTGTCCACCGGCGTGGTGGCCTTGGCCGAAATCGGCGACAAAACCCAACTGCTGGCCTTCTTGCTGGCGGCCCGTTTCAAAAAGCCCTTGCCCATCATCCTGGGCATCCTCGCGGCCACCATCGTCAACCACGGCCTGGCCGGGGCCTTGGGGGCGTGGATCGTGTCGTCCCTCAGCCCCAGCGTGCTGCGCTGGGTGCTGGGCCTGTCGTTCATCGGCATGGCCGTGTGGACGCTGATCCCCGACAAGATCGAAGACGAAGAA
>DASUON010000441.1:0-4665 GCA_036276615.1 Burkholderiaceae bacterium | reverse complement strand
GCGTGCCGTCCAGCAGCCAGTGCACGGCCTCGGCGCTGCCCAGGGCATGCACCTGCACCTTCACCGCCTGCTGGCCGGGGGTGGGGTGCAGGGTGCTGTGGGGGTCCAGCCCCACGATGCGCAGGCTGCGCGAAGGGGCTTCGCCCCGGCAGGCCGGGCCCAGCGGCAGGCGCTCCACCTCGCTGCGCAGTTCGCGGCTGATCCACGGTTGCAGCAGCGTGGGCCAGCGGGCGTAGGTCACGCTTTGCACGCGGGCCGAGCCCGTGCGCCCTTGGGGGCCTAGGCCTGCGGCGGGTGAACAGCCGGGGCGCAGCCGCACGGGGTGGCGGGCATCGCGCAGATCCACCCAGGCGGTGTCCAGCAGGCCGGTGGGGCTGAGTCGGTCGGGCAGGGTGGGCGGGGCGGTGCCTTGCAGGGTCCAGGCTTGACGGCGGAGCATGCAGTGCGTGGCGTTCGTGGCCGTGGCGGCCAGGCCCAGCGGCCAGCAGATGTCTTGCGCCACCACGTCGGGCGGGGGCTGGCGGGCCGGGGCGGTCTGGTGGGCGCTGTCGCTGGCGTCGGGGTCCAGCGCGGTCAGCAGGTCCTTGACCAGGGGGGCGGCGGTGTTGGCCCCGAAAAAACCGGGGTTGGGCGTGCCGTCGGGGCGGCCCACCCACACGCCCAGGGTGTAGCGGTCGGTCACGCCAATGGCCCAGGCGTCGCGAAAGCCGAAGCTGGTGCCGGTTTTCCAGGCCACGCGGCCCGTGCCTTCGCGGAACGGGGCACCGGGGCGACCCCCGTTTTCCAGGATCTCGCGCACGATGAAGGCGGCCCCGGCGCTCATCAACGGGGTGTCCACGGTGGGGTCGTCGGGTTGCAGCCGGGGCTGGCCGGCCACGCCACCGCGGGCCAGTGCGGTGTAGGCGCCTACCAGCTCTTCCAGCGTGGTGCCTGCGCCGCCCAGGATCAGGCTGAGGTTGGGGGTGGCCCCGCGGGGCATGCGCAGCTTCAGCCCCGCGTTGCGCAGCCTGGCGGCAAAGCGGGCCGGGTCCAGCCGCTCCAGCAGGTCCACCGCGGGCACGTTGAGCGAGCGTTGCAGCGCCTCGCTCACGCTCACCGGGCCGCTGAACGCGGCCTGGAAGTTGCCCGGCGCGTAGCCGCCGAAGTTCTGCGGGGCGTCGATCAGCAGGCTTTCGGAATGGATCAAGCCCTCGTCCAGCGCCATGGCGTACAGAAAGGGCTTGAGCGTGGATCCGGGCGAGCGCACGCCGCGCACCATGTCCACGTGGGCCGCCCGCTGGGGGTCGGCAAAGTCGGCGCTGCCCGCGTAGCCGCGGATGGCCAGGCTGGCGTTGTCCACCACCAGCGCGGCCACCGACACCGCCGGGGGCAGGCTGGGCAGGCGGTCGGTCAGCACCTGTTCCAGCCGCATCTGCACCCCGGCGTCCAGGGTGCTGTGCAGCACCTGGGCGGCGGCGGGGGTGCCGGGGTGCTGGCGCAGGCGCTGCAGCTGGGCCTGCCGCAGCCGTTCGGCGGCCAACGGGGCCAGCCAGCGGGCGCGCAGGGGAGGGGCAAACACCCGCTCCAGCTTGGCGTCGGCCACGGTGGGGGCGGACCACACGCCCAGGTCGGCCATGCGGGTCAGCACCTTGTCGCGGGCGGCCTGGGCCAGGGAGGGGGCGCGGTCGGGCCGCCAGCGCGAGGGGTTCTGCGGCAGCGCCACCAGCAGCGCCGCTTCGGCGTGGCTGAGGCTGGCGGCGGACTTGCCCAGGTAGGCCCGGGCGGCCATCTCCACGCCCTGCACCTGCCCGCCCATGGGCGCGTGGTTGAGGTACAGCACCAGGATGTCGCGCTTGCTCAGGTGCCATTCCAGCTGCAGGGCGCGGGCCATCTGGCGCAGCTTGGTCAGCAGGCTGCGGCGGGCTTGGGGCGGGGTGTCGGCATCGGTGGGCGCGGCGGCGTTCATTTCCAGGATGCGGGCCACCTGCATGGTGAGGGTGGAGCCGCCCGACACCACCCGCCCATGCCGCACCCATTGCCAACCGGCCCGCAGCAGGGCCAGTGGGTTGATGCCGGGGTGCCAGTCAAAGGCGCGGTCTTCGTACTGGCGCAGCGCCTCCAGGTACAGGGGCGACACGGTTTCGGGCGTGGCGGGCTGGCGCAAGGCCCCGTCGGCCCCCGGCCAGGTGCGCAGGGGCGTGCCATCGGCGGCCAGCACCACCAGGGTGCCGGGGGCCGCTTCGCCCTGAAAGGCCATGGGTGGCAGGGGGAACAGCAGGTCCAGTGCTTTCAAAAAGCATAGCAATAAAGCCATGCATAGAAAGCGGTATAGCCACTTTTTTACATGAAATTTGAGCAGGAGCCGCATGCGGATGGGCCCCTTGCGCTGCGGCCATTTGGGCATGGCCAGGCAGGGCGAAGGGATGTATTACATAATTAATAAATTAAAGGATCGTCAAGATGAGCACATCGAAGAAATGGATCTCAGGACTCTGCGCCGCATTGTGGGCGGGTTTGATGCCGCCCGTGGCGCATGCGAGCAAGGCGGGCGAGGCCGAGGTGCTGCACTTCTGGACCTCGGGTGGCGAAGCCAAGTCGGTGGAGGAACTCAAAACCCTGCTGGCCCAACGCGGGTACACCTGGAAGGATTTTGTCGTGGTGGGTGGCGCAGGTGGCAATGCCATGGTCACGCTCAAGCAGCGCGTGGCCGACGGCAAACCGCCTGCCGCGGCCACCCTCAAGGGACCGGCCATTCAGGAGTGGGCTGCGCAAAGCAAGTTGAACGACCTGGACGTGATGGCCCAGTTCGACAAATGGGACGACAAGTTGCCCAAGGTCATTGTTGACCTGATGAAGTACAAGGGCCACTACGTGGCGGTGCCGATCAACATCCACCGCGTCAACTGGCTGTGGTCCAACAACGCGGTGCTCAAGAAGGCAGGCGTGGCGGCCCCTCCCAAGACCCTGGACGAGTTTTTTGCCGCCGCCGACAAGGTCAAGGCCGCCGGGTTTGTGCCGCTGGCGCACGGCGATCAGGACTGGCAGGACTTCACCGTGTTCGAAGCCGTGGCCATGGCCGTGGGCGGCCCGGGCTTTTTCGACAAGGCGCTGTTGCAGCAGGACAAGGCCGCCTTGGGCAGCGAGCCCATGCGCAAGGTGCTGGAAACTTACCGCCGCATGAAGTCGTACACCGACGCCGGTGCCAGTGGGCGCGACTGGAACGTGGCCACCGACATGGTCATCAAGGGCAAGGCGGCCTTCCAGATCATGGGGGACTGGGCCAAGGGTGAATTTTTGGTGGCCAACCAAAAGCCGGGGGTTGAGTTCTCGTGCACGGTGTCGCCGGGCACGGGCGGGTCGTTCCTGTTTGTGGTGGACTCGCTGGTGATGTTCCAGCTCAAGCTGTGGGAGTCGCAAAAGGCCCAGGGCTTTCTGGCGTATCAGCTCATGCAGCCGGTGTTCCAGGAGCAGTTCAACCTGCGCAAAGGCTCCATCCCGGCCAACACCAAGGTGCCGCTGGACAAGTTTGACAGCTGCGCCCAGACGTCGGGCAAGGATTTCCTAGCCGCCGCCAAGGACGCCACGCTGCTGCCGTCCATCGCCCACGGCATGGCCTTGTCGAGCGCCCAGCAGGCGGCCCTGAAGGCGGTGGTCACCGAGTTCTGGCAGGACGACAAGATGTCCGTGGCCGACGCCCAGGCCAAGCTGGTGGCGTTGACCAACCCCGCCCCCACCAACGCCAAGAAGTGAGCCCCGAGGGGCGGCTCACTTGCCCCGGCCATCCACCACCGTGATGTTGGCCTCCGCCTTGCCCACGCCGCGCACGTCGGGGCGGTACATGTCCTCGGCGTAGGGGGCGGGCACGGTGTAGGTGCCGGGGGTCACCACCCGCAGCACGTAGAACAGGTGGAGCGGCCCTTCGCGCAGGTCGGCGGCGGCCACGAAGCGGTCGTCGCGGAACTCGCGGTGCTTGATACGGGCATCGGCCATGGCCTCGGCCACGTTGACCTTGTCCACGGTGAAGTCGCTGGCCTGCACACCTTGGCTGAGGTTGAGGTTTTCCACCTCCATGCCGGCGGGCACACGTTCGACCACCAGTGCGTCCTTGATGCGCTGCTTGCTTTGCACCTTGACGCGCACGATCAGCATGTCGCCCGTCTTGAACTGTCGGCCCGTCACCGGCTGGCCGTCGGCGGTCCACCAGCTGCGCTCCAGGCTGATGCGGTCGTCCCTGGGGGCGGGGGGCTTGGTGGCGTAGCCCTCGACCGACACCTCGGCAAACAACACGTCCTTGCCCTTGTTGGCCACGCTGATGCCACGCTTGAGCGCCGCGGCGCTGAAGCTGCGCTGCTCGGCGGTGGTGCCCTTGAGGGTGTCGGTGCTGCCGTTGGCCGTCACGCTGGCCTGCCACGGGGCGTTGGTGCTGCCCCCGGCGGCGCGGGCGGCCAGGAACAGGGCCAGCCGCTCCTGGGTGGAGTGGTACTGGCGCTGGCCCAACAGCCCGGCCAGGTCCAGCACCAGGTTTTCGCGGCGGGGCGTGCTGACCTGGTGGCGGTGCAGCAGGGCATAGGCCAGGGCGGTGTCGCGCACGGCGGAGCCGTAGTCGCCCAGCCAGTCGTCCCACCAGTCACCGGCATTGCCGCCCACGTTGCCGTGGATGCCGTAGGGCAGGGCCATGGCGTCGTT
>DASUON010000440.1:0-19536 GCA_036276615.1 Burkholderiaceae bacterium | reverse complement strand
TGAGCCTGAGCCATCCGCTGCGTCCTGTCGGTGCTGTGGCACACACTCAGCGCCGCGTCAAACGCCCCACACCACGTCCTGACCCGCCGCGACACTGGCTTGCAGAAGTGCCAGCATGGGGTGCAAGCGCTGGGCCGGGGTGACGGCGTCTTTGGTGTCGTCCAGCGGGCGAATTTCCGTCTCCGGCTGCGAAGACGCTTCCGGAGTCTCCGAGGGTTGCATGGCCTTTTGGAGGGCGTGAATGGCGTTGGGCATCTGTGCGACGGTGATCACCCCCTTGGGCGTGATGTCCTTGCCCAGAAGACGCAGCACTTCCTCGCCGTCGTTGTGCAACATGATGAGTTCGGCCGCCGCCTGCGACTTGAATCGGTAGAGCATGGAGATTTCTCCGTGTGTGGGCCGTTCATCGTGGGATGGACGACGGCAAGGGTCTGTGCGAGGGCGCACAGACCCGTGTGTGTGGGCTGCCTACATTGGGTTGGGGGATCTGTGCTGCCGTCCCGGCAGGCCATCCGCTTCAAGGAGAGTTTTCATGACCCACATCCAGTTTCATGTTTCGACCCCTCTGTCCAACCCCGGCGGTGTGCGCCGCAAGGGGCTGCAAACCCTGCTGCTTGCTGCTGCCAGTGGCGTGCTGCTGCTGGCTTCGGGCTGTGCCGTGCAGCGTGGGCAGGAAACCATGGGGGCTTACATCGACGACAGCGGCATCACCACCCGTGTGAAGAGCCGCTTCTTTGACAACCGGTTTGTGGACGGCACCGCCATCAGCGTGGAAACGCTCAATGGCACGGTGATGCTTTCCGGATTTGCCAAAAGCACCAACGAGCGAAACACCGCCGAGAAGCTGACCTGGGAGGTCAAGGGCGTCAAAGCCGTGAAGAACGAGATTGCCGTGCGCCCCTGAGCCCTCACTTGGGCTTGTCAACCTCGTGCCCGATGACACCGCCCACCGCGGCACCGCCCAGGGTGCCTGCGGTGCTCCCGCCGGTGAGGATGGCACCCCCAATGGCACCCACCCCCGCGCCCACCGCGGTGGACTTTTCCTGGTGGGTCATGCCCGAGCAGCCTGCCATCCACAACGTGAAGGTCAACGCAATCACCGACAGGGCCGCGCTGCTGGGCGAACGGTGTGCGATGGAGCGGAATGAAGTGGTGGTCATGGGTTGCTTTCAGTGGAGGAAGGGAATGTCCCCGTGAACATCTGGACGGGGTAGGGTGACCTTAGAGGCTCGCGTGTCCGGGGTCTGTGCGTCAGCAAACAGACACCCAAGCCACCGACCCTGACACTGACCATTCCCCCTTGTTCATCCACCGAATCAGCGAGTCCACCATGACCACCACGCACACCCCTTTGCCTGCGCCCCCCACATCCAACGCTGACACAGCGCCTGTGGCCCATGCCCTTCAAGCGGCTGAGCGTTCGGTTGTGCACTTGACGGAACAGGTGGCGGATCTGTCGCGGCAGGGGGTGCATGCGGTCCAGGACACCGCGCAGCAGGTTCGCCAAAGGATGCAGCACGCCAATGACTGCACCGCGGCGTATGTTCGAACCCAGCCACTGAAAGCGGTATTGATGGCCGCGGCCCTGGGTGCCCTGGCCGTGGTGGTGCTGAACTGGGTGGGCCGCCGGGGAGACAAGTCCCATTGAGGCGGCTCACCGCGCCAGGGTCAGTCCCGCAGGGCTGAGGCAAAGGCCACCTGGCTGCGTTCCCGTTTGGCCTGGTACATGGCCCTGTCGGCGGCAGCCAGCAGCGCCGTCGGCGACGTGCCGTCCTGGGGGCAACGGGCCAGCCCAATGCTGGGGGCCACCCGCAGCTTGACCCATCCGCCGCCCGTCAACGGCAACGTGACCGGGCTGGCCAGCTTGTCATGGATTTTGTGAGCCAGCAGCGCCAGCTGCTGATCGGTCTGGGTGCCTTCCAGCAGGCATGCAAACTCATCTCCACCCACACGCGCAACGACATCGCCCGCCCGCACCGCGGCCAACAGCCGGGAGGCCACGGCCTTGAGCAGGCTGTCGCCAGCCGCGTGCCCGTGCTGGTCGTTGACGTTCTTGAAACCATCCAGGTCCAGGAACACCACACAAGGGGCGGGGATGTCCGAGGTGTCCTTGGGCGAAGGTGCGTCCCAGGCCGACAGCACTTGGGTCAGACGCGCCATGAAGTGCCTTTGGTTGGGCAAGTGGGTCAGGCCGTCGTGCATGGCCAGGTGGTGTGCACGGCGCTCGCCCGCACGGGTGCCCTCCAGTTCCTGGTGGACGGCAGCCAGGGCGGCCTGTGCGGTCAGCACTTGTGCCTGGAGGAGCTCACAACGGAGCAGGCAGTCCTTCAGGCTTTGGGTGGTTGGGCTGTCCTCGGGGCCTTGTGGCACCCACAAACGGCCCGTTTCACGAGGATGGTCGTGCTTCATCTGGCACTCTCTCAACGCCGCGGGTGCGGGGTTTCACAACCGACCTGAGACAACCAGAACCAAGAGCACGATCAGAAGAATGCCGATGCTGCCACTGGGCCAATAGCCCCACTGGTTGCTGTGTGGCCACGTGGGGAGTGCGCCCACCAGCATCAGGATGAGGACGATCAACAGGATGTTGCCGAGGGACATGGGAGCTCCTTGTGGTGGGGTGTTGCGCTGCGTCTGGAGCCATTGGAACCTTGTGTCCAACGTTCGACTGTCTGTCAGCGCACGCATGCCCTGCGAAAGGCGCATGGAGCCCGCGTGTCACACCGCCTCGGTGGGGGGCAGCAAGCGGTCGTACTCCTTCTTGACCACGGCATAACACTCGCAAGTGCGCCGCTCCAGGCCCGCCCGGTCGAGCACATGGATGTGCCCGCGTGCATAGCTGATCAGGCCTGCTTTCTGGAGTTTCAAGGCCCCTTCGGTCACCCCCTCCCGACGCACCCCCAGCATGTTGGCAATCAGCTCCTGTGTCATGACCAGTTCGTTGCCGGTCAGGCGGTCCAGGCTCAGAAGCAGCCAGCGGCACAGTTGCTGGTCCAGGCTGTGGTGGCGGTTGCAAACGGCCGTTTGGGCCATTTGGGTGATGAGCGCCTGCGTGTAGCGCAGCATCAGGTGCATGACCGGGCTGGAACGGTCGAACTCGTCTTTGATCACCGCCGACCGCATGCGAAAGCCCCACCCTGCGCTTTGCACCACGGCGCGACTGGGGGTGGAGCCGCCCCCCATGAAGATGGAAATGCCCACCACCCCTTCATGCCCGACCACGGCGATTTCGGCGGACGAACCATCTTCCATCACGTACAGCAAGGACACGATGGCGTTGGTCGGGAAATACACATGGTGCATGGTGGTGCCGGACTCGTACAACGCCTGCCCCAGCTTGAGCTCGACTTTCTCCAAATGAGACTGCCAGCGCGCCCAATCGGCCTCGGGCAGCGATGCGAGCAGGTCGTTGGCTCTGGGGTCGTGGGCCAGTTTCATGTGTTTCCCTCCTTTGGCAGATCCGTCCTCTGACCCGTGTTGTGGCGAGAGGGTCTGCCGCTCACTGTACGTGGTTTGGCTGGAAGAACTGTGCGTTACCGTACACATCGTTCCCCGGTTGTCGCCCCCGTTTCTGTGTGATGGGGCAAGGGGGTCACCGGCCAGGCGGTGTCAGCGGAACCACAAAGTGATGCTCACCGGTCAATGGCGCCCACGCGAGGGGCTGGCCCGGCCACAGCAATTGGGCCTGCCCTGCGGCGAGTGCCTGATGGACGTCGGCTGGCGAGCCCCGCAGCAGGGTGAAGACCAGGCGGCGGGCGTCTCGCACCAGGGTCAGCTGCGCGCGTGGCCAATGGCTGGGCAGGCAGGGCTCCAGCCGCAAGGTGTCCGCCTGCCAATGCAGGCCCAGGATGGACTCCACCCCCGCTCTGTGCATCCAGCCCGCCGCGCCGGTGTACCAGCTCCAGCCCCCTCGGCCCACATAGGGGGGGTGGCTGTACACGTCACCCGCGGCCACGTAGGGCTCCAGGCCATAGGTGGCACCCCAAACCGGGTGTGCAGCGCGGTGGGCGGGGCTGAGGTACGTGAAGTAGCGGTAAGGCGTTTCGGCATCGGCCCCCTGTTCGCGTGCCAGTTGTGCGCTGGCCATCAGGGCCCAGACCGCGGCGTGGGTGTATTGGCCGCCGTTTTCCCGCACCCCCGGCGGGTAGGCCTGGATGTACCCGGCGTCAGGACGGGCCGTGACCAGCGGTGGCGTCAACAACTGCACGAGCCCGAACGACGGGTTGACCAACAGCGCGTCAGCGCTGGCCATGGCCGTCAGTTGACGCTGCGGCGGCGCTGCATCCGACAAAACGGCCCAGGCCTGTGCCAGCAGGTCGATGCGGGCTTCGGGCTGGGTGTGTGACCCCAATGGACTGCCGTCGTCGAAGTAGGCCCGCGTGTACCAGGCCCCATCCCAGGCGCCCTCCCTGGCATCGCTGTCCGGTGCGTGGGGTTCGACACCGTTCAGCGCTTCGTGCCAGCCGACCAGGGCCCGTGCCCATCGCTCCGCCCTGAGGGTGTCCCCCCGGCTCCGGGCCAGAGTCACCCAGTCGGGGGTGATGGCGCACAAGAACCAGGCCAGCCACACCGACTCGCCCCGACCCCCGTGGCCCACGCGGTTCATCCCGTCGTTCCAGTCGCCCGTTCCCATGAGGGGCAGGCCATGGGCTCCGGTGCCCAGGCTGTGGTCCAACGCCCGTGCCGCATGCTCGTACACGCTGGCGGGGGTGTCACCGGCCACGGGGGTGGTGTAGCTGTCCTCGGCCCCCTCGGGGATGGGGGCTCCCTGCAGGAAAGGGACGGCCTCGTCCAGCAAGCTGGCATCCCCCGTGGTGCGCTGGTGATGGTGGATGGCGAATGGCAGCCACAGCAGGTCGTCGGAGAAGTGTGTGCGCACGCCAGCCCCGCCCGGGCTGTGCCACCAGTGCTGCACGTCTCCCGCCTCGAACTGGCGTGAGGCGGCCAGCAGGATCTGCGCGCGCAGCATGTCGGGGCGCGCCCAGGCCAGGGCCATGGCATCTTGCAACTGGTCGCGGAACCCGCTGGCCCCGCCCGCCTGGTAGTGGCCCGCTTTGGCCCACAAGCGGCACGACACGGTCTGGTACAGCAACCAGTGGTTCAACAGGGCGTCAAACAGCGGGTCCGGTGTTTGCACCTGGCAGGTGCCCAGCAGATCCGCCCACGCGTTGGATGTGGCCCGTTCGCGCTCGGTGGGCGGGTTCAACAGGGCTTGTGTGGCCAGTGCTGCCGCTGCGGCCGGGGTGGTGGCGTGGCCCAGGAGGAACACATGGCTCACCTGTTGCCCGGGATGCAGCGTGAGGCGTCGCGCCCAGGCGGCACACGGGTCCAGCCCCCATCCGCTGTGCTCGCCCAGGCGATGGGGCAGCACCATGTGCCCTTGCGAATCCACAAACTCCCGTCGGTCGCACGTCCACTCGGGGCGGTCGGTTTCTGGCAAGGGCGGGCCGTCGGGGGGGGGCATGGCAAAGAACGCGGTGTTCCCGCCGAAGCCAGCGGCTTCTTCCGCCTGCGTGCACAGCAGCACGGTGGCGGGGTGGACTCGCGAGGTGAAGGTGGTGGCACGGTCGGTGCGGTGCTCGCCCATTTGCCACTCGACCATGCCCAGCAGCCGCAGGTGTTGGCGCGTGGCACCGTGGTTGGTCAGCTCAATGCGGACGTGCTTGACGGCCGTCACGCGGTCCACACACCACACCAGCGTCACCCCCAGGTTCCCTCGCCGGTGTGTCACCCGGGTGGTGCCCATGCTGTGGGTCACCTGGTACGCCACGTGGGGATCGCCCCAGGCACTGGGGCTCAGGCTCCACACCGCCTGGCTGCGCCGATCTTGCAGCACCAACCATTCGCCAGGTGGGTCGGCCACAGGGTCGTTGGCCCAGGGGGTCAGCTGGTGCAGGCGGCTGTTGCGTGCCCAGGTGTGGCCGCCCCCGGCCTCGGACACCAGGGCCCCAAACTCCGGGTTGGCCAGCACGTTCACCCAGGGCCGCGCGGGGCGACCGTCAGCGCTTGTTTCAAATGTGAAGCTGCGACCGCCATCGGCAAACTGGCCGGTGCAGGTGGATGGGGGGAGGGCGGGGCGATTGGCGGGGATGCGGACCGGCACGCTGCCCGGCCAGTGGCCCGGACCTTCGAAGGCGGGCAGGCGGCTGTCACGTTGCCACGCCAGCCAGGCCAGCACATGGTGGCGCAGGGGGCGGCCATCCGCTTGCAGGCGAATGCGGGCCAGACCGTCCAAGGTGGTCAGCTGTCCTTCCGTGAGGTCTTGCGCACGGTGCAGGTGCAAGCGGGTCGAAGACCCCAAGGGCATGGCGCGTTGGTCCGCCATGTAGCTTTCACGCAGGGCCATCAGTTCCAGGTGCAAGGGCATGTGGTACGAGTGGGCCTCGCTGCTCAGAATCACCACGTCGCAAGCCAGCCCACAGCGGGCCCAACCGCGAAGCACTTGCAGCAACGTGCGCAGCAAACCCAGCCCTTGCAGCACGGAAATCTCCACCAGCAGCAAGGGCTGGTCACCGGACAGGCCCAGCGGCCACAGCTGGCGGCGGTCGCAGGTGGGGCCGGGGGCTGCGTTGGACGCTTGTTTGGGCAAGGTGAACAGCAGCGCCGTGACCAGCGTTTGCAGCACGGGCCAGAAGTCGGGTCGCATGGGGTGCGGGCCAGATCGAATGTCCGCCAATGTGGCGGACATCACCGAGGAACGCTCCACCGAACTGGGTTGCCGGTACTTGTCCAACACGGCCAGCAAGGTGGCGTGGTGGTCGGTGGCCGCGGTCCCGAACGTGACCACCACTTGCCCACCCGGCGGCACCCGCACCCGCACCGACAGCACCGACACCGGGTCCAGCCCGGTGGTCAACGGGCCTGATGCCTGTGAGGCCGTCTGGAGGATGCACTGGGGGCCACTGGGCGCATGGTTGCGCCCCAGCCAAAGCTGGCGGTCCGTCTGGTGCTGCACACCCAGGACTTCCCCCTCCGTGTGGGCCACGAAGTGGGCGCAATGCATGGGGTTTTCGGTGGTCAGCCGGGGGGTGCGTTGAAACACCAAGGCCTGGGTGGCTGCATGCCAGTGGGCCTGCACAAACAGGTTGGAAAACGCGGGGTGGGCTTCGTCGGCCCGGCGGGAGGTCAGCGTCACGTCGAACGCGGCCATCAAGTCCAGCGCCAAGGCCTGATCGCCCGTGTTGCACAGCAGCACGCGGCGCAGTTCGATGTCGTCTTCCGGGCTGATCCACACGCTGACCTGGGCGCGCATGTGAGGCCACTGGGCGGAAAACTGAACACGGTCTGCATGAAACTCGCATTGGTACGTCGCCTGAGGGTCTGGTGCGGGGTGCAGGGTCAGCGAACGAGGCCCCGGGGTGGCATCGGTGCGCACGTACAGAAACTGGCCCCACGTGTCGCGAAGGACATCGTCGCGGCAGCGGTGAATGTCGGTGTCACCCCATCGGCTGTGTCCGGCCCCATTGGGCCTCAAGCCCAGGCTGTAGCGTCCATTGGAGAGCAGCAGCGTGGGGGGGACGGCGCTTTCTCCCGGTGCCAGCCATTGGGTGTGATCCGCCGGTCGGCGAAGCGACGCCGCCGCGGGCAGCCCGGGCGGCGGGGCCCGGAGCACGGGCACCTGGCGGGGGGCACGCTCGTGCAGCAGTGACTGCACCGCCTCCAGGGCCGGATGGCCCATGCCCCAGCGCTGGGCCACCTGTTCCAGCAGCACGTTGGCCAAGGCCACGATGGTCATGCCTTGGTGATGGGCCATGTGCGTTTGCACACGCATGACCTGTCTGCCACCGGTCTGGCGGGATGGGGTGAAGTCCAGCGCCTCGCAAAAGCCGTACGGCCCCCGGGCGGCCAGCGCTTCCAACGCATGCAGGTTGGCGCAGGCCAGCGGGGCGTTCACCTGTGCGGCCAGCGCGGTGGCATAGGGGGCCACCACCCGTTCGGCGGCCGGTGTGCGGCGCAAGGCCAGGCGAGGCACACCTTGCGGCGCGTACTGGTAGGCCAGGGAGGTGTCGCGCTCCGCGTAACCACACTCGGACATGCCCCAGGGCATGTGAAGGTGGCGCACGAACGCCACCTGCTCGGTCACGGCGGCCTGGCCCGCCTCACGCAATGCGCTGCCACGGGGCTCTGACAGGATCAGGCCGGGCATGAGGTACTCGAACATGGACCCCGACCACGAGCGCAATCCGGCCCGCATGCCCACCGCAAAGCAGGGCCGCCCCAGGGCCGCCCAATGGATGACGGGGACATCGCCTTTGGCGATGGCCAGCAGGCTGGTCATGCGCGACTCGGAGGCCAGCAGGTCGTAGAAGGCGCTGTCCAAGGCCTGCTCTTCCACCCGGTACCCAATGTGGAACAGGTGCCTTTTGGGGTGGTACAGAAATGTGTAGTCGGGGGCCCACGCCAGTGTCTCCAGGTGGTTGGCCACGTCGTTCAGCCGCTGGGATGCGCGCGCCGAACCGTCCGGCGTTTGGCTGGCCAGGGCATCGCGCTGCGCCGACGACAGCGTGCTTTGCAGGTCCGCTTGCAGTCGGGCCCGTGCGTCTCCCGAACGGGGTGCAGCGGGCGGTTGCAGCCGGGCATGGCACCGCTGCAGGGCTTGGGCGCCGGGTCTGGGGTCGAACGGGGCTTTGGCCCATTCGCGGCAGGCCTGGGCGGTGGCGAGCAGGTGGGCACTGAGGTTGCCACTGTCCACGGTGGACACATAGCGCGGGTACAGCGGCTGGAGGGTGTGGGTGTCCGTCCAGTTCATGAAGTGGCCGCGGTGGCGCGTCAGGGTGCCGAGGGTGGCCAAGGTGGCCTCCAGCCGGTCGAGCAGGTCTTGCGTGCCCAGCCAGCCAAATTGGCGGGCGCACACGGCACTCAGCAGGTACAGCCCCACATTGGTGGGCGAGGTGCGGGTGGCCACCATGTCCACTGGCGAGGTTTGCAGGTTGTCCGGCGGCAGGTGGTGGCTGCTGGCGTCCACGGTGCGTTCGAACAGCCGCCATGTGTCCCGAGCCACCCCGTGCAGGGTGCGCTGATCGTCCGGGCTGAGGGGGGTGGCGCGGCGCGGCAACCTTTGGCCTGCGGCCCACGACAGCGCGGGCGCGGCCCCCCAGGCCAGCAGCACGCTCACCACGGGCCATGCCAGCGGGGCCTGCATCCACCACAGGCCCGCCAACAGGCCCAAGGCCAGGCCCGCAGGGGCCAGGTGTTGCACCCGGCGGGCCATCTGGGGGCCGACGGTGGGCGTGCTCAGGCTGGCGGCGGTCTGCCACGCCAGCAGCTGCTGGCGACTGATGGCCAGCCTGTGCAGGGTGCGGACCACCGCATCGGTGTGGCGCAGGGCCTGCACCAGCAATTGACTCAGCTGCCACAGGCCCCCGGCCAACGCCCGGGTCATGTCCAACGCAGCCTGTCCGTACCACCGCCGCCAGGAAAAACTGCCCTGTGCAGGCACCCAGTCGGCCGCGGCGGCCAGCACCGGGCCTGCCCAATGGGCCGACAGCACCAGGGCCAATGTGGCCTGTGGTGTGGCACCGATGCCGACCATGGACAGCAGCAGCAACAACGCCGATGCGGGCACCCACAGCGATCGCCGAAGGTTGTCGATCAACTTCCAGCGGTTGATCCCCGCCATGGGCCAGCGGCTGGGCCGAACCACAAAGGGCAGCAGCTGCCAATCACCCCGGGTCCAGCGGTGAAGGCGCTCACTGGCCACGTCGGGCTGAGAGGGATCGGACTCGATGAGGGTGACGTCGCTGACCACGGCACAGCGGGCCAAGGCCCCTTCCAGCAAATCGTGGCTCAGGATCTGCTCCGCAGGCAGCCGCCCGCGGCCCAACACCGCGTGCGCGGCGGCCACATGGATCAAGCCCTTGCCGTGGAAGCTGCCCTCGGCAAACAGGTCCTGGTAGACGTCGGACGACATGGCGCTGTAGGGGTCGATCCCGCCCACCCCGGCAAACAGCCAGTGGTAGAGGGTGTTCTCCGTTCGCGAGGGCAAGGGGGGCCGCACACGGGGTTGCAGCAAGGTGTACCCGGCCACCACACGCCGTCCGCTGCTGTCCAGCCGCGGGTGGTTTTGTGGGTGAGCCGCCACCCCGACCAAGGCCCGCAGTTGGCCGGGGGGCAACTGGGTGTCGCTGTCCAAGGTAAGGAGGTGACGGACGCCCGGTGCGGGGGTGCTCAGGGCCCCCAGGGCCAGAAAGGGCGAGGGGGCACCGGTGGCCAGGGTGGCCATCAGCTGTTCGAGCTTGCCGCGCTTTCGTTCCCAGCCCATCCAGTTTTGCTGCGTTTCACAGGGGCTGCGAGCCCTGTGCAACAACAGGAAGCGGGGGAAATCGCCGACATCCGCAGGCGGGTGTTGCCGGTTCAGCTCTGCAATGGCCTTTTGGGCTGTGGCCAGCAGGTCCGCGTCGGTGGGCATGCTGGGGCGGTCGGCGTCGGTCCAGTCGCTCAACAGGGCAAACTGGGCATGGGCCTCGGGGTTGGCCAGGTGGTGAAGGTGCAGGCGGTGCACCAGTTGGGTGATGGTGGCGGCATCGCTGAGCAGGGCGGGCACGACCACCAGCACGCGCTGCTCGGGCGGGATGCCCTGTGCCAGTTCATAACGCGGCAAGTGCGTGGGTTTCACCGACTCGCTGACGAGGCGGTTGACCACGGCCACCACGGTTTCCGAAGCAGGGAACCACAACAAGGCCCAGGCCAGCATGTTCAGGGCCGGGGCGCTTGACTGGGTGATCCACACCAGGGTGGCGCTTCCCAGCAGGAGTGCGAGCAGGTAGGTGGGCAGGCGGGAGAGGGTGCGCAGGGTGTGCAGCGCCCCCGCCGCCCGCCGATCCAGCCCCAGCTCGGCATCCAACGTGGCGCGCCCGGGGCCATGGAGCCAGTGTTGGGCCAGGGCCTCGGGGCCGGTGTGGGCCTGCATGTGGTTCATCAGGCGGGCCGCCACGGCCGATTCGTCCTGTGCGCAGCGGGCCGACAGGCGTTCGATGGCGTGCAGGGTGTGGTCCCGTGTGGCGAAATCTTCCGCCGAAAACACGGGGGAGGCCAGCAGCGTTTGCATGACCAGGCTGGTGCGGGTGACGATGTCGGGCCAGTCGGTGGAGCCCATCAACCGCAGCGAGGTGACGGCATTGCCCATGCTGAGGTTGTCGGCGGCCTGATCGGCATGTTGTTGCGCCTGGGCTGTGGCCAAGTCCGGCAGCTGGCCCTGCAGCCACAGCCGGGTGCGGGCCAGGGCCGAGCCAGGGTCCAGGGTTCGTCGCCCCGCCAGGGCTTGGGCCAACTGGGCGGTGAACACCCGCTCCACGCCCCGCAACGCCAGCGCGCTCACGGTGCGCTGGATCGCGTCCAGGTCGATGCGCTCTCCCTGGTCTGCATGGTGCTGGGCCAACAGGCTGGCCGCCTTGTGCGCGGCCAGCCGGTCGGCCAGGCGGCGCAGGTTTTCCACCAGCACCACCCGCAAGGTGGTGGGCAGGGCCCACAACTCGGCCTGCGTCAGTTCGCGCTGGGTTTGGTATGCCTGCAGGAAGTGCACCAGCAGCGCTTCGTCGAAGGCGCTGTCGGTGTGCGCCACAAAGGCCCACGCCACCCCGTAGATGCGGGGCAGCCCCGCCAGGGGCTCTTGTTGCAGAACGGGCAGGCTGCGGTAGAAGCGGCGTGGCAGGCCCGCGCGTATTTCCCGCAACTGGTCTTCGATGACATGGAAGTTGTCAACCAGCCAGTCGGCCGCAGGGGAGAGGCCATGGCCCTCGTGGATTTGCTCGGCAATGTAGCGGTGGGCGCATTGCAGAAAGCGGATGTTGTGGCGCAGGCGTGGATAAAACGTGGCCTGCCCGAACACCGCTTTGGCGGCATGGTGGGTTTGCCCCAGGCTGATGCCGTGCTGCGCAAAGCGCTCCAGGCCGAAGATTTCAGACCGGATGGGTGCGCTGGCAAGGCCATGGGTCCGCTTCAGCACAGGAGCCAGCGTGGGGCTCCACCCAGTCCAGGGGCGCCAGCGGTGGGGGGCTTGCATGCCTCAGCTCAGCCACAGCCCGCCCACGATCAACAGGGTCAATGCCAGAGCCACTGTCGCAAACCGGGTGGCCATCCAACCTTGCATGGTCGACGCCCCACTGCCCAGGATGGCCAGGTGGCTGTGCCGCGTTCGGCACAGCGCCAGGTGACTTTGCAGTGCGGATTGTTCGGGGATGGACACGTCGGCGGTGCGGCCGGCGCTTGCGGTGTACCAACGTGGGGCTTGGGGTGTGAACGGTGACATGGGGGCTCCCGGTGGATGGAGCCTGTTTGTAGGCGCAAGGGCACTCACGGTCTGTGCGGGGGCGTACGGACGGGGCGGGGCCGGGCCTCCAAAGTCCGGTCCACGTGGTCGGCTTCTGGAATGGATGCGACGGGCCGCGCGGCGCCCTGGAGATCCGGGGGAGGTTGAACTCGCAAGGCAATGCCATGAACTTGTCACAGAAACGGCTGCAGGCATGCACCGATGTGCAGTCGCTGACCACCGAGCTGGTGGCCACCTGCAAGCCCTACGGCGCCATCCGCTACTTGAGGGTCCTGATGGCTTCTCGACGAGGGCGACCGCAGGCCCTGTGTTTCTGGCAGATGGCGGATGCCCAAGCCGAGCAGCAGCTCATGGCGCTGTTGCATGCCCATCGGGTGGCCAGTTACCTGGTGCTGGTGGTGGCCCTGCCGCGGCCCTGGGGTGAACCCACCCGGGCTGGCCGCAGGCCTGCACAAACCCGGGAGCATGTGCTGTGGATGTGAACCTCACCCCCATCTGGCAGCCCGGGCCGTGGGCCTACCACGCCTTGTCCACCGTGGCGGCCCTGTTGTTCGCCGTGATTGCGGTGATGGCGGTGTACGCGGTTCGCCATGGCGTGCTGACCCTCAACCGCCTGCTGGGCCGGCAACGGCACCCCTACCTGGACATCGACCAGGCCACCTGGCCCTTGATCACGGTGTTCATCGCCGCGCACAACGAAGAAAAGGTGATTGCGGGCTGTTTGCAGGCGCTGCTCAACTCCAACTACCCGCCGCCGCAGTTGAAGATCGTGCCGGTCAACGACCGCTCCAGCGACGGCACCCGGGCCATCATCGACGCGTGGAGCGCCCGTTACCCCGGGCGCATCATCCCGTTCCACCGCACCACGGGCAAGTCAGGCAAGGCGGCGGCGCTGAAAGACGCCTTGCAGCATGTGCAGGGCGACATCGCCATCATCTTCGATGCCGACTACATGCCGGGTCGGGGGCTGCTCAAGCAACTGGTGGCCCCGTTTTTCGATCCTGAAGTGGGTGCGGTGATGGGGCGGGTGGTGCCCCTCAACACCGGGGCCAATCTGCTCACGCGCATGCTCGACCTGGAGCGTGCGGGGGGCTACCAAGTCGATCAACAGGCCCGCATGAACCTGCGGCTGGTGCCCCAGTACGGCGGCACCGTGGGCGGCGTGCGGCGCTCCGCGGTCGATGCGGTGGGCGGCTGGCACGACGACACGCTGGCCGAGGACACCGACATCACCTATCGCCTGCTTCTCAGCGGCTGGAAGACGGTCTACACCAACCGCTCGGAGTGTTACGAAGAGGTGCCCGAGGACTGGTCCGTGCGCATCAAGCAGGTCAAGCGCTGGGCCAAGGGACACAACCAAGTGATGCTGCGCCACGGTTACCGGTTTGCCTCCAGCCCGTTCCTGAGCTGGCGTGAACGTCTGGACGGCCTGTTGCTGCTGTTCGTGTTTGTGCTGCCGCCCGTGCTGCTGCTGGGCTGGCTGCTGGCCATCGGCCTGTACTTCTTCAACGCCGGGGACTTGCTCACGCAGCTCATTTCCGTGTTCGCCCTCATGGCCTACGGCACCTTGGGCAACTTTGCGGCCTTCCATGAAATTGCGGTGGCGGTGTTGTTGGACGGCAAGCGCAACCGGCTGCGTCTGCTGCCTTTCAGCCTGCTGGGCTTTGTGGTGAGCCTGGTGGCCATCTCGGCGTCCGTCTGGGATTTGTTCATGGACCGTTTGTGGCGACGCGACATGGTGTGGGAAAAAACAGTTCGCTACAGAAAGCCGAGCATCGAATGACCGAAATACATGTGGCAGAGGTGTTTTTCATCCTCATTTCTTTGGGCTTGCTGGGGGTGGCGTTCCGCCCCGCATGGGCCGAATGGCGACACCCCACGGACACGGAGCCCTTGCAGGTCCTGCCCAACTACACCAGCGACATCGACCACTTCTCCGACCAGTTCAGGGCCGCGGTGATGGGGCGCTTGTCGGGTGACTTGGCCTCTTTCACCGACGTGTTCGACTTTGCCCCCGATGACCTGGACACCCTGGACTGGAGCCAGGTGCTGCGCCCCGTGGTGTGTCTGACCACGGTGAAGCCTCGGCGGGCCATTGAAGGCGCGGCCACGCTGTTTGTCCATGGCGACATGGAGGCCACGGTGCGCAGCCAGTTCGGGGCCTTGCTGGCGCTGGGGGCCATTCGCCTGGCGCCGGGGTCGGAGGTCCGCGAGTGGGCGCATGGCGATGGGGTGGTGCACCTGGGGCGGGACTGCACCGCCTGGCGGCGTTTGTCGTCGTCCACCTCGCTGGAGCTGGAAACCGGGTGCTGTTTCGAGCGCCTTCAAGCGCCCCTGATCCGCATGGGGGTGGCTGCGACGCCTCCCCCAGCGCGTGCGCCCAAGCCCCTCATCGACGCGGGGTTCAACCAGTTGGACGGGGCCTTGCAGCAAACACCCATCCTTACCCTGGTGCGGGGCAACTGCAAGTTGCCGCGTTTTCACCGCTACCACGGGTCGCTGGTCGTGACCGGGCGGCTGTCCATCGGGGCGGGCACCGAAATTTTTGGCGATGTCAAAGCCCATGGCGGTGTGGTCATGGGCGAGCGGGCGCGGGTGCACGGGGCCCTGTGCAGCGAACAGCAGCTCCAACTGCTGGAGCACGCCTGGGTGCTGGGGCCGGTGGTGTCGGAGTCGGTCATCCTGTTGGGGGTTCAGGTCCGGCTGGGTTTGCCCGACGCGCCCACCACGGTCAGTGCCGAAAGCATCATGGCCGAAGCGGGCGCCATGGCGCATGGCACCGTCTGGGCGCGCGAAGGGGGGGTGGTATGGGCCGCTTGAGTTGCCAGTTGTTGGGGCGGGTTGCCGCGGCGCTGTGTTCGCTGGCGCTGTGTGCGTGGGCTCGGGCCGCTGCGCCCGCTGGCCCGCTGGTGTTGACGGGGTATGCCGGTGCCGATGGCGCCATCAGCGTGCAACACCAGGGTGACACCGTGGACCCGTATTTCACCCTGCAAGCGCTGCTGCTGGCGCGTGAGTTCGGGCTGGACATTGGCCCCTATGCCCAGCCTTGGGCCAACTGGCTGGTGCTGCGGCAAAAGCCCGACGCCACGTTTGATCGCTTCTGCCGGGCAGGCCCCGTGTGGGCCCCCTGCAAAACCGCCGATGCAGACGACACCCTGCTGGCCCTGTGGCTGCGCCTGCTCGACACCATGCCCACCGAGTTGGCCGCCAACCCACGCTGGATGGCCAGCCACCGGGCCAGTGGCGTGGCGCTGGCGGCGTTGCGGGACCCTGTGCGCGGCATCTACATGGTGTCGCCCGTGTACCAGCATGGCCTGTTCATGGACAACTTGGAGGTCTTGTCGTACCAGCCCCCGTGCAAACCGCCTTGTGCGCCGACGGCGGCCCACAGCCGCTTGGCGCAGGACATCCACCGGGCGTTCTGGGATGCCCCGGCGCAGCAGTTTCTGGTGTCCACCCAGCCCGAGCAAAAGGCCATGCCCGATGCCTTCTACCCGGCGCAGGTGACGCAGCTGTACCCGTTGCTGTTCGATTTCAAGCTGCACCACCTCGACCCAAGGGCGCACTACCGCCGATGGATGCAGCGCCACCGGGGCAACTGGTTGGCGCAGTCCCGCACCGACTTTGCCTGGGGCCTGGTGGCCTTGATCGCGCTGAAGTTCCAGGACACCACATCGGCGGGGTGCTGGTTGCGCGAAACCGCGGCAGCGCGGGGCAGTTCGCACTGGATCGTCACCGACGAAGTGGCCCGCCAGGTGTTGCTGCATCACCGGGTGGCGGCGGCCGCACCGGGGGTGGCATGCCAGTGAGCCCCGCCAACACGCTCAACTGGCGTGACGAGGGGGCTGGCCGTTTTTTTTCTTGTTCTCCATCCACAAGAGGTCCTTCATGTTTCCCAAGACGCACCTGTTTTGCATCGGCACCCGTCCCGAGATCATCAAGATGGCCCCGGTCTACCGCCGACTCAAAGCCCATGGGCACAACGTGCGGGTGCTGCACACGGGCCAGCACGGGGCCGTGGCCGACGAGCTCTACACCTTCTTCGGCATGCCGCCAGACATCCGCATCGATTTGCAGCGCCAGTCCCCGTCGCTGGCGCACCTGTCGGTGGCGTTGATGAACGGCATCGAGCAGGCCATGCACACCCTGCGGCCCGATGTGCTGCTGGTGCAGGGTGACACCAGCTCCGCGCTGGTGGGGGCGTTGGTGGGCTACTACAACGATGTGCCGGTGGCCCACATCGAGGCGGGGTTGCGCACGGGCGAGCGGGAACCGTTTCCCGAAGAAAAAAACCGCCAGTTGATCGCCCAGTTGGCCCACTGGCACTTCACCCCCACCCCACAGTGCACCCACAACCTGCGCACCGAAGGGGTGGCGGCGGACCGGATCGTGGAGGTGGGCAACACCGTGATCGACGCGGCGCAGTGGACCAGTGGGCGCATCAGCCGCGCGGATTTTGATCTGATGACCACCTGCCCCGCCGACTTGAGGGGGTTCATGCACCGGCACCTCACCCAGCGCCTGGTGCTGGTGACGGCCCATCGGCGCGAGAACTGGGGGCAGCCCATCCGCCACATTGCGCAGGCGCTGGCCAACACGCTGGCCCAGCACCCCGATGTGGTGGCCGTGTGGCCCGTGCACCCCAACCCGGCGGTGCGGGCCGATGTGGAGGCGGTGCTGGACAGCCTGCCGGCATCGGTCCGCGTGCGCATCTGCCTGACCGAGCCGCTGGGCTACCCGGTGTTGATCGCGCTGCTGTTGCGCTGCCACTTTGCGCTGACCGATTCGGGCGGCATCCAGGAGGAAGCCTCGGCCTTTGGCAAACCGGTGCTGATTGCCCGCCACAGCACCGAACGCCAGGAGCTGGTGCAGGCCGGTGGGGCCGTTCTGGTGGGAACCGATGTGGACGGCATTCACCGTCACGCCACCACGCTGCTGACCCATGGCGCGGCCTACCGCGCCATGCAACTGGTGCGCAGCCCGTTCGGCGATGGGCATTCCGCTCAGCGCATTGCCACCACGCTGGCGGGGGGGCCGTGGGCGCAGGTGCAAGCGCCGACCGTGGCTGGGACGCCTCCGGTGCACGTGTCCGCCCATCCGGTGCCTTTCACAACTGCAACCGTTTGAGGTCCCACCATGAACCCCATGTGCTCCACAGTCCGACTGAGTTCGCAACGTCCATGCCTTTTCGTCCGGTGTCTCGCCGTCGGTGGGCTGGCGATGTTTGCCCCACTGGCCCTTTGGGCGCAGGACAGGGCGCCCGATGCCCCGTCCACATGGGCGGGGGAACCCCCGAGTCCCCCAACGGCTGCGCCGTTGAACGAGGTGACCGTCAGCGTGGGCGGGCACCAGTTGAGCAACGGCTACGGCCATTGGCGCGACGTGCGGCTCAACGGCGTGTACGAGATGGGTGCCCATGTGTGGCAGGTGGAGTTGGCCGCCAAGCGGGAGTTTGGCCAAGCGGGCCTGTTTTTGGGGGTGGGCGACACCATCACCCTGAGCCCGGATTGGTACACAAGCCTGTCGGTGGGGGCGGGCGATGGTGCGTTTTACCTGCCACGTGTGCGTGCAGACGCGGCGGTGTACAAGAAGTGGCTCCCCGCTCAGAACTTCGTCACCTCGGTGGGGCTGGGGTATTACCGGGCCCCTGATGGTCACATCGACCGTTCGCTCAGCCTGGGCGGTGTCTGGTACTTCGAGCAGCCCTGGGTGGTGGAAGCCGGTCTGCGGCTCAACCGCAGCAACCCGGGCCAGATCAACACCCAGCAGCGCTTTGTGGCCGCCACCTATGGCCGCGCCCGCCATGACCTGTTCACCCTGCGCCACGGCTGGGGGGGGGAGGGCTACCAGTCCATTGCAGCGCAGGCGGCGCTGGTCAACTTCAGAAGCCACCAGACCGGGCTCATGTGGAAGCATTGGGTGACGCCCCAAGGCGGTGTGCAGCTGAGCCTGGAGCACTACCGCAACCCGTACTACAGCCGCAATGGCTTGACGGTGGCGTTTTTTCACAGTTTCCAGTGACCGAGTGGGGCCGCCATGTCGTCTGTGTTCCCCACCCAACCCGCGTCGTCATTGCCCTCCAGCCACGAGCGGGAGGTCGCGTTTGAAGCCGCTCGCCGCACCCTGGCGGCCTCGCCCTGTGCGCACCTGGCCACCAAACCCCACCGCGCCATCCGCCATGTGGTGGCGCGGCCAGGGCTGCTGCTCCACATGGTGGCGTTGCCTGCACTGCTGATCGCGGGTTTGTACAGCGCGCACACCGCCCTGTTCGGGTTCTGGCGCTCCTATGTGCTGTGGTGGGCGGAGCGAATGGACTTGCCCTTGCGTGTGGCGTCCGCCATGGAGCGGAGCGATCAGATGGGGTTGGTGTGGCAGGCCGACGCCCCCGGGGTGGGCCTGTCGGTGGACCAAGGGCTGTGGCTGGGCTTGGCCATCACGGTGTTGGCGTGGATCGGCACCCTGTTCATGCGTGGGGCGTGGTTGCCCATCAAGTACCTGATCCGCACGGGGTGTGTGGTGCAAACCTTGTCGTTGGTCTACTTTGCCTGGGTCCCCATCCCGTTTCCCCACGGGGTGCTCGGTCATGTGGTCAATGTGCTGGAGGTGGGCTACACGCTGATGCTGGCCATCCCGGTGCTCCTGGGGCTGGGCTACTACGCGCTGAACCTGGGGCTGGGCACCAAGCTGTGGCACACGGTGCTGATCTGGGCGTACTTCGCCGTCATGGTTCCGCAGCAGGCGCTGGTTCACCTGGTGGTGTTGCAGCACCTGTCGGTGGTGTTCATGCCCACGCTCTACCTGTGTTTCGGGGCGCTGTTCGACATGATGGTTTTTGTGGCCCTGTATGCCTGGGCCGCCAGCAAGGCCCCGTTGTCCGCCACCACCTGAAGAGGCTCATTCACCCCCATTCCCATCCTGTCTGTACGGCACCGTACGCAAACGCATAAACCGCCACAAGGTCTTGAGAATCCGGCCTGCCGCAACGGCTTGGCCTTCGGGATGCCTGCTTTCCCGATGGCTGCGCAGTGCGGCATCAGCGGATCGGCGTGCTCCTTTTGGGCACCGCTGGTTCCGTGCCAACCTCAAGGGTTTGTATGCAACGTCGCCAATGGCTTTTGGGAGCTCCTGCTCTGGCCTGGGGTTTGTCCACGGGTGCCAACGCGGTGGCTCAGGTCACCTGTGTGCCACCCCCGTCCGGCGGGGGCGGCATCGACGCCCTGGCCGAAATCAAAGCGTTGCGCATTCCGTCGGGGCCGTACAAGGGCGGG
>DASUON010000439.1:0-3669 GCA_036276615.1 Burkholderiaceae bacterium | reverse complement strand
GACCTGCTGTTCGACGAAATCAACACCCGCCTGCGCTACCTGTGCGACGTGGGCCTGCCCTACCTCACGCTGGACCGCCAAAGCCGCACCCTCAGCGGCGGCGAAGTGCAGCGCATCAACCTCACCACGGCCCTGGGCACCTGCCTGGTCAACACCCTGTTCGTGCTGGACGAACCCAGCATCGGCCTGCACCCGCGCGACATGGACCGCATCAACGTCGCCATGCGCCGCCTGGTAGACGCGGGCAACACCCTGGTGGTGGTGGAGCACGACCCGGCGGTCATGCTCTCGGCCGACCGCCTCATCGACATGGGCCCCGGCCCCGGCGAGCGCGGCGGACAGATCGTGTTTGACGGCACGCCCCAGGCCATCCGCCATGCCGACACGCTCACCGGCGCCTACCTGGGCGGGCGCAAGCAGGTGGGTTTTGGCTTCAAGCGGTTGGTGACCGACAGCACGCCCCGCCTGATTCTGGAAGGCGCACGCGAGCACAACCTGCAGCACCTGGACGTGGAATTCCCCCTGCAACGGCTGGTGGTGGTCACGGGGGTGAGCGGCTCGGGCAAGTCCACGCTGATCCAGGACATCCTGGCCCCGGCGCTGGCCCGCCACTTCGGCCAGGGCACCGAAACCCCCGGCGCCCACGACCGCCTGCTGGGCGCGGAGGTGCTGGCCGATGCGGTGTTTGTGGACCAGTCGCCCATTGGCAAGACGGCCCGCTCCAACCCCGTGAGCTATGTGGGCGCGTGGGACGCCATCCGCACCCTGTTTGCCGCCACGCCGCTGGCACAGCAGCGCGGCTACACCGGCAGCAAGTTCAGCTTCAACAGCGGTGACGGACGCTGCCCCACCTGCGGCGGCTCGGGCTTCGAGCATGTGGAAATGCAATTCCTCAGCGACGTGTACCTGCGCTGCCCCGACTGCGACGGCCAGCGCTACCGCCCCGAGGTGCTGGAGGTCACGCTGGAGCGCGGGGGCCGCACCCTGAACGTGGCCCAGGTGCTGGAGCTGACCGTCAGCGAGGCGGTGCAGCTGTTCGCCACCGACCGCGAGGTGCAGCGCGTGCTGCAACCCATCGTGGACGTGGGGCTGGAGTACGTGAAACTGGGCCAGCCCGTGCCCACCCTCAGCGGCGGTGAGGCCCAGCGCCTCAAGCTGGCGGGCTTCCTGGCCGAGGCCACCAAGACCGGCCACAAAGCCACGGCCAGCCGCCAGGCGGTGGCCCGCAAGGGCAAGCTCTTCCTGTTCGACGAGCCCACCACCGGCCTGCACTTTGACGACATCGCCAAGCTCATGCGCGCCCTGCGCAAGCTGCTGGAGGCGGGGCACTCGCTCATCGTCATCGAGCACAACCTGGACGTGATCCGCGCCTCCGACTGGCTGATCGACCTGGGACCGGACGGCGGCGACCAAGGCGGCCGCATCGTGGCCCAAGGCACCCCCGAAGACGTGCGCGAACACGCCCAGACCCACACCGCCCAGGCGCTGCGCGACTACGCCCAAGCCTTCGACCAGGTGCACGCCGTGAACGAAGCCCCCGCGGCAGCCTATCTGTCTCAGGCGAAGAAGCGCAGCGCAGCGGTTGGGGTGGGCGGGGGCGAGCGGGGTGGGGTGGGTGTGGGCCGATTTGATGAGCGAAGCGAATATGAGGCCCATGCCCACCCCGCCCCGCCGACCGAGGCGGACCCACGTGCCGCCAAGAGCGCTGCATCCAACGCCATCCGCATCGTCAACGCCAAAGAGCACAACCTCAAAGGCCTGAGCGTGGACATTCCCCGCGGGGCGTTCAACGTCATCTCGGGCGTCAGCGGCTCGGGCAAATCCACGCTGGCCTTCGACATCCTGTTCAACGAAGGCCAGCGCCGCTACCTGGAAAGCCTGAACGCCTACGCCCGCAGCATCGTGCAACCGGCGGGGCGGCCCGAGGTGGACGCGGTGTACGGCATCCCGCCCACCGTGGCCATCGAACAGCGGCTCTCCCGCGGGGGGCGCAAGAGCACTGTGGGCACCACCACCGAGGTGTGGCACCACCTGCGGCTGCTGTACGTCAAGCTGGGCACCCAGCACTGCGTGCACGACGGCACCGAGGTGCGCCCCCAGTCGCCCGAGCAGATGGTGGCGCAGATCATGCGCCAGCACCGGGGCCGCCACATCGGCCTGCTGAGCCCGCTGGTGGTGGGCCGCAAAGGCATCTACACCGAGCTGGCCGAATGGGCGCGGGGCCGCGGCCACAGCCACCTGCGGGTGGACGGTGCCTTTGTGCCCACCAGCCCGTTCCCCAAGCTGGACCGCTACAAGGAACACACGGTGGAGCTGCCCGTGGCCGACCTGGTGGTGGGCCCCGAGACCGAGGACTTCTTGCGCCTGCAACTGGCCCTGGCCTTGCAGCACGGCAAGGGTGTGGTGCACCTGCTCAGCCCGCTGGACGGCGTGGGCGAACACGTGGGCACGCTGCAGGTGCTGTCCACCCTGCGCGCCTGTCCCACCTGCCACACCAGCTACCCCGAGCTGGACCCGCGCCTGTTCTCGTACAACAGCAAACACGGCTGGTGCCCGGACTGCGTGGGCACGGGCGTCAACCTCAGCCGCGAGCAGCGCAAGCTGCTGGACGACAGCCAGCGCGACGACGCCCAGGGCCGCGAACAGTCGTTTGCCGAACCCGAGGTGGAAGACCTCAGCCACGAGGCCTGCCCCGCCTGCCACGGCACCCGCCTCAACCCCCAGGCCCGGGCCGTGCGCTTTGCCGGGCAGGGCATTGCCGACGTGGCCGCCATGAGCGTGCGCGAGGTGCGGCAGTGGGTGGAGGCGGTGGCGGGGGCTTCGGGCACCCCCTTGGCCCAGCGCGAGCAGGACATTGCCCGCGACCTGTGGCCCGAAATCCTGGGCCGCCTGCGGTTTCTGGAGCAGGTGGGTCTGGGCTACCTCACGCTGGACCGGGGTGCGCCCACCCTCAGCGGGGGTGAGGCGCAGCGCATCCGCCTGGCGGCCCAGCTGGGCAGCAACCTGCAGGGCGTGTGTTACGTGCTGGACGAGCCCACCATCGGCCTGCACCCGCGTGACAACCGCGTGCTGCTGGAGGCGCTGGACCAGTTGCGTGCCCACGGCAACACCCTGGTGGTGGTGGAGCACGACGAGGACACCATCCGCCGGGCTGACCACATCATCGACATCGGCCCCAGCGCGGGCAAGCGCGGCGGGCAGGTGGTGGCGCAGGGCTCAGTGGCCGACATCTCGGCCAGCGCCGAATCGCAAACCGGGCGTTATCTGCTACAGGCAATGAAGCACCCGCTGCTTGAAAGGAAAGCGCCAGGGGCTGATTTTGTTCACATTTCCGGGGCGCACCTGCACAACCTGCAACAGCTGGATGTGGCCGTGCCCCTGCAGCGGCTGGTGGTGGTCACGGGGGTGAGCGGGTCGGGCAAATCCACGCTGGCGCGTGACGTGCTGCTGGCCAACGTGGCCAGCGCCGTGGCGCAGCGCAGTACCAAGGCAGGCCGCGAGGCCTGGGACCGCGGCGAGCGCCCCACCTGGGTGGGCTGCCGCAGCGTGCGTGGCATCGAGCCGGTGGACCGCGTGCTGGAGGTGGACCAGACCCCCATCGGCAAAACCCCGCGCAGCTGCCCGGCCACCTACATCGGCTTCTGGGACACCATCCGCAAGCTGTTTGCC
>DASUON010000438.1:0-3176 GCA_036276615.1 Burkholderiaceae bacterium | reverse complement strand
CTGCACCGCGACGACTTTGCCCGCCGTGGCCTGGCCAGCTCGGTGCAGACCCGGCTGGGCTTCGACGTCAACGGCACCCATGTGCTGCTGCTGGACGACGTGCTCTACACCGGCCGCACCATCCGCGCCGTGCTGAACGAGCTGTTCGACCATGGCCGCCCCGCCAGTGTGAGCCTGATGGTGCTGGTGGACCGCGACGGCCGCCAGCTGCCCATCGAAGCCGCCTGGTCGGCCGCCCGCATCACCCTGCCCGCCGACCGCTCGTTGCAACTGGCCCGCGACGAGCAGGGCCGCTTCAGCTTTGCGGTGGACGCCGTGGTGGGCGGCTGACGCCCCGCCCGCCGCTCACCCCAAGCCCCTTTTTCCGTCCGCTTCCCCCGACTGGTGACGCCTGCCATGAAGATCCACCGCAACCCGCAGCTCAACAAGAACGGCGAGCTCATCCACCTGCTGTCCACCGAAGGCCTGTCCAAGGACATCCTGACCCACATCCTGGACACCGCCACCAACTTCGTCTCGGTCAGCGACCGCGAGGTGAAGAAGGTGCCGCTGCTGCGCGGCAAAAGCGTGTTCAACCTGTTCTTTGAGAACAGCACCCGCACCCGCACCACCTTCGAGATCGCGGCCACGCGCCTGAGTGCCGACGTCATCAACCTCGACATCGCGCGCAGCTCCACCGCCAAGGGCGAGAGCCTGCTGGACACCATCGCCAACCTGTCGGCCATGGCCGCCGACATCTTTGTGGTGCGCCACAGCGAAAGCGGTGCCCCCTACCTGATTGCCCAGCACGTGGCCCCGCATGTGCACGTGGTCAACGCCGGTGATGGTCGCCACGCCCACCCCACCCAGGGCCTGCTGGACGCCTACACCATCCGCCACTTCAAGGGCGACTTTGCCAACCTGACCGTGGCCATCGTGGGCGACGTGCTGCATTCGCGCGTGGCCCGCTCCAACATCCATGCCCTCACCACCCTGGGCTGTGCCGAGGTGCGCGTGGTGGGGCCGCGCACCCTGGTGCCGTCCGACATGGCGGCCATGGGCGTGCGCGTGTGCCACGACCTGAAGGAAGGCATCAGCGGGGCCGACGTGGTCATGACCCTGCGCCTGCAAAACGAACGCATGAGCGGTGCGCTGCTGCCCTCCAGCCAGGAATTTGCCAAGAGCTTCGGCCTGACGCCCGAGCGCCTGGCCTGGGCCAAGCCCGACGCCATCGTCATGCACCCCGGCCCGGTCAACCGCGGCGTGGAGATCGACTCGGCCGTGCTCGACGGCCCGCGCAGCGTGGTGCTCAACCAGGTGACCTTCGGCATTGCGGTTCGCATGGCCGTCATGAGCATCGTGGCCGGGCATTCCGCCTGAAGTGGTTGATATAAAAATGATAGCTGCTTACGCTTTTTAATAAAGCGCTAGAGGCCAAAAAAGCTTGAAATTGGAGCGAACATGAAAGTGCTGATCAGTGGTGGCCGGGTGATCGACCCCGCCAGCGGACGCGACGAGCTGTGCGACGTGGCCCTGGCCGCAGGCCGCATCATCGCCATGCGCCCTGGCTTGGCGGCAGCGGGCAGCGGCTTTGAAGCCAACCGCACCATCGACGCCACCGGCTGCCTGGTGCTGCCCGGGCTGGTGGACCTGTCGGTGCGCCTGCGCGAACCCGGCCAGGAACACGCCGGCATGCTGGAAAGCGAAATGGCCGCCGCCGTGGCCGGGGGCGTCACCAGCCTGGTGTGCCCGCCCGACACCGACCCCGTGCTGGACGAGCCCGGCCTGGTGGACATGCTGAAATACCGCGCCGAAAAGCTGCACCAGGCCCGCGTGTTTCCGCTGGGCGCACTCACCCGCGGCCTCAAGGGCGAGGCGTTGACGGAAATGGTCGAACTCACCGAAGCCGGTTGCGTGGGCTTTGGCCAGGCCGAGGTGCCCGTGGTCAACACCCAGTCGCTGCAACGGGCGCTGCAATACGCCGCCACCTTTGGCTACACCGTGTGGCTGCGCCCGCAAGACGCCTGGCTGGGCAAGGGCGTGGCCGCAAGCGGCCCGCTGGCCACGCGCATGGGCCTGTCGGGCATTCCGGTGGCGGCCGAGCTGATCGCGTTGCACACCATCTTCGAGCTGGTGCGCAGCACCCGCGCCCGCGTGCACCTGTGCCGCCTGTCCAGCGCGGCGGGGGTGGAGCTGGTGCGCCAGGCCAAGGCCGAGGGCCTGCCCATCACCGCCGACGTGAGCGTGCACAACCTGCACCTGATCGATGTGGACCTGGGCTACTTCGACAGCAACACCCGCCTGGCCCCGCCGCTGCGCCAGCAGCGCGACCGCGAGGCCCTGCGCGCCGCGCTGGCCGACGGCACCCTCGACGCCCTGGTGTCCGACCACACCCCGGTGGAGGCCGACGCCAAGGTGCTGCCCTTTGCCGAATCGGAAGTGGGCGCATCCGCCGTGGAACTGCTGCTGTCCCTGGCCCTGCACTGGGCCCAGGCCGACGGTGTGCCGCTGGCAAGGGCGCTGGCCACCGTCACCACCGGCCCGGTGGGCGTGCTGGGCAGCAGCCTGGGCACCCTGCAAGCCAGTGCCGGGCGGCTGGTGGAAGGCGGCGTGGCCGACCTGTGTGTGGTCGATGCCGCCGCCTGGTGGACGCCCACGCCCCAGAACCTGCGCAGCCAGGGCCGCCACACGCCCTTCCTGGGGCAGGAACTGCCCGGCTGCGTGCGCACCACGGTGGTGGGTGGGCAAATCGCCCACCAACGCCCTGAACCCGCCCGCGCCGGATGACCGCCTTGCGCGCCCTGGGGCGCTTGGCCCTGGTGCTGCTGTGGGTGCTGTGGGGCGTGTGGAAGGTGCACACCGGGTTTGCACGCCTGCCCGCCGCCCAGCGACAGGCATTGCTGCGCCTGTGGTCGCAGCGCATGCTGTCGGCCCTGGGGGTGCGCCTGCGGTGCACCGGGGCTGACGCGGCCCCTGGGCCGCTGCTGTGGGTGGCCAACCACCTGTCGTGGCTGGACATTCTGGTGATGAACGCCGTGCAGCCCGCCCGCTTCGTGTCCAAGGCCGACGTGAAGCACTGGCCCCTGGTGGGGGCGCTGGTGGAGGGCGCGGGCACGCTGTTCATCGAACGCGAGAGCAAGCGCGACGCGCTGCGCGTGGTGCACCAGGCCGCCGCCGCGCTGCAGGCCGGCGATTGC
>DASUON010000437.1:0-15837 GCA_036276615.1 Burkholderiaceae bacterium | reverse complement strand
GGACTGCGGCACGTCGCGCAGCAGCTGTTTGCCTTTGCCGATGGTGACCTCGGTGGCGCGCACGCTGTCCTTGCCCTCGGGGGCTTCGGCGGCTTCCTTCACCACCACGGTGGACAGGGTTTTGTCAGGGGTGGCGGTCTGGGCCATGGCCGTGACCGACCCGGCCAGCAGCAGGGCGCCCAGGGGCAGCAGGGCGGCGTTGAATGCTACGTTTTCAGTAGCTGCTTGCGCTTTGTTTGAAAGCGATGTAGCCGATTTTTTCTTGAATTTTTGGGTGTGTCGCATGGTGCAGTGGCATCAGGAGTTGCTGGCTGGCTGATGCACACCACACCCCACCCGTGAAGGCGGGTGAACGGCGGGACACTGGCTGGCTGGGAGGCCGCCATTGTCTCATTCAAATGAGAATAAATCTTGTTTGTGCGGTTTTTAAATGCGAATGTTTCTCAACTGTGATGCAAAATGACCACACCGTCGGGCCCATCCCAAGGCCTGCTGATCCACTCATTGACATCGGAGACCGTCATGACCCTTTCGCTGTGCAATCCGTTGGCCGACACCTTGCACCCAGACGCAGGCGGGCCGTCGCCACTTGGGGGGACGGGTGAGGACCTGGAGCACCTGCTGCTCATCCGGCGTCTGGCCGCCCTGCAACAGCGCGTCAGCCAACTGGTGTTGAGCTACGAAGCCCAATTGGCCCACTGGAAGCACCAGCTCATGCGCCAAAGCGTGCGTTTGATGGTGGAGCGCACCCGGGCCGACTGGGGGCTGGTGGTCACCCCCACGCCTGAGCACGCACCGCGCCAGGGTGCGCAGCAGGTGGTGGTGCAAGCCCAGGCGAGGGCCGTGGTGTGCCGTGTGGGCTGCCAGATGGATGGCGACCACTGGCGACAGGGCGCCCAATGCCGCCTGAGCGGGCAGGACTGCGCCGATTCAGCGTGAGCGCCAGCCCGCCACCGCCAGCGCCGCCCAGCCCAGCATGAGGCAGGTGCCGCCCATGGGCACCACATACACCGACGGCCCGCTGTGGATGCCCGCCAGGATGCGCAGCCCGTACAGCCCGCCCGCAAACCCCAGTGCGCCCAGCACAAACAGGCCCCCGGCCAGGTTCAACCAGCGCGACGGTGCCTGGCGCTGGGCCAGCGCCACGCCCAGCAGGGCCAGCGCATGCACCAGCAGGTACTGGTTGGCCGTGTTGGCGCGGCTGACGGCCACGGCCAGTTCATCGGCCGGGACCAGGGCGGGCAGGCCGTGTGTGCTCCAGGCGGCCACAGCCACCCCCACGGTGCCCAACAGGCCGGAAAGGGTCATCCAAAGGCGATGCATGGGTGGTTGCTCCTGAAAAGGGATGGATTTTTTCAAATCAAAACTGGACTTTACGCTTTTGAACAAAGCGCAAGCAGCTAGCAATTTTGAGCCGCGTCGTGCCTCAGTGTGGTCAATGCCAAGCCGCAATCTGCTCAATCCCGCTGAACGGGGTGACCACGGCTGTGAAAATGAATGCTGTTGCTCACGCCTGTTGGAAAACGGAGTGCAGGCGTCATCCTGTGGGGCTCGGAAGCGCTGCCTGGTGCGGCTCGGCGGCGACGGCATCAGGCACAAGAAAATGGCACTTGTGTCCTCCAATCAACCCGATGTTGAAAGGCCCCCATGGCATCGCTTCCCACGAAGCTTTTGAAAGACGTGTACTGGTCTTTCGCCGAGCCGGTTCCGCTTTCGCCCGAAGCCTTGGTTGCCGTGGTGCGCGAATACGCCGTTGAACTTGAACTGCCGGATGGCTCCTCAACCCTGCGGCAGCCACTGCCGTTTGCCGATGTCCGCATCCGTTATGTCCACGGCAACCGCACCGAAGGTGGTGAATGGTGCGAGGTCACTCAGGCGCTTCGGGTGGTTGCACCGCCAGCCAACCTGCTCACGGGCGCAGACCTGCTGTGGGAGCTGCATGTTGCTTGTCATTCGACGGTCGGGGCCGACGATCGCCACTGCTTTGAGGGCTTTGAGCGGGTGTCCCCGCCGGGCGGTGGTGGGGCTGCGGAGTACGAGGTCATCTTGGGCAGCTGAATCGCACGTTCAACTCCACGGGGCGTGGCGTCGCTTTTCAGTGGGTTCCCCTCTGTACGGACCATGAGGTGGTCTGATCTTTGAAGAAAAATGACACCTGGCGCTTTCATCAAAAGCGCAAGGTGCTATGAAATTTGATGCTTTGTGCCGCGCGCCAGCCCCGTCCGCACCATGCGCAGGCGGCCCGGGTGGGCGTCGGGCAGGATGGTCAGGCCCAGCCTGCGGGCCATGACCACCATGGCGGGGTGGCCGTGTTCACACACCAGGGTGGCGGGGGGCGGCTGGTGGGCACCCCCCAGGGCCGCAGCCAGCAGGGCGGTGCCCATGCCTTGCCGACGGGCGGCGGGCAGCACGGTGAGCGCCAGTTCATGCACCGCGTCCGCGCCCGTGGGGGCCAGCTGCAGCAGGCCCAGCAGGCCGGTGTCACCCGGTCCCCAGGCCCCCAGCCACAGCCCGTGGTCCAGGCGCACCTGCTGCGCCCAGGCCATCACCCGTTCGTCGCTCATCGGCAGGCCGAAGCGTTGGTAGCGGTCGTTGGCGTCCAGGGCCAGCACATGCAGCAGGCAGGCGCTGCGGTGGCCCGGTCCCAGCACGCCCAGGTCAGTCGTCCACCGACACATACACCAAGCCCGCAGAGGTGCACAGGTGGCGCTGGCCGCTGGTGGGCGATTCAGCCCACAGCTCGGCCTGCACGTGGACCGAACGCCGTCCCACGCGGCTGACCTGCGCCAACACCTCCACCACGTCGCCCACGCGGGCGGGGGCCACAAAGTCCATTCGCTCGCTGCTGGCCATCACCACGGTGCGGCGCACCTGGCGGGTGGCGGCCACAAAACCGGCCTTGGCCAGCCAGGCCATGGCCGGACCCCCGTGCAGGATGCCCCGGTGGTTGGCGTGGCCGGGAAACACGATTTCGGCCACCCGCACCCGGCCGGGCTCGGTGGTTGGTGCCTCGGGGTCAGCTGGGGGCGTGGGCGGCGAGGTGGGGGCCGATGCGGCCTGGGTCACCATGACAAATTCGCCCGACAGGCAGCGGGTGCGCTGCCCGCTCAGCAGGTCTTCCGCCACCAGTTCGGTGGCCACGGTCACCGAGCGGCGGCCTTGCTTCAGCACATGGGCGGTGCATTCCACCAGATGGCCCGCCGGGGCGGGGGCGGCAAAGTCCAGCCGACTGACCGCCGCCGTGACCACGCTGCCACGCAGCACCTGGCTGCCGCGGATGAAGGCCAGCCGGTCCAGCATGGCCAGGGCCGCGCCGCCAAACAGCGTGCCGTGGTGGTTGGACTGGTCGGGCCACACCATGTCCACCGCAGCCCAGGGCTGCCAGGAGGGTTCGGGCGGCCCGGGCGGGGTCGGGGGCGTGGGGGCGGTCGGGGTGTTTGCGTCGGGTGCGCAGGGGGGTAGGCAGGGGATGGTGGTCAAGCTCAGGTCCTCCAACAAGGGTCATGGAGGGGCAAGGGTTGGCCAACATCGTTCGCGCGCAGACACGCCCGCCGTGCCCGGCCAAAGGGGGCCGTGCACCGCGGAACAAACGACACTCGCACAGGGACACCCCGCCCCAAACACAGGTCACATCACCTCGGGGCAGGTCTCCTGGCTCTCGGGTCGTTGTCGTGCTGTCGGCCTTCCCGGCCTTGGGGCCAGTGGCGTGGATGGACAGCGGACTCGCCGATCACAGTTGCGGGGGCAGCCACAGCTTGGGTTGGGGTTCCAACCGTTCTGTCGTTCCCTTTTCATTTTTGCCGTTGAGCAAAAAACCGCGAGGTGAATTCAGTGTATCAGTGGCCCCTGGCTGGGCAGGGGTCGGCGCGCTTGTGGCAGAGTGCGGCACATTTCTCAGGGGAAAGCACCATGCTCAAATTTCTGACCGCCTGGCGGTCCCGCCCAGCCCAAACGCCTTCGGTGGAGGCCATGCTGAACCAGCCCACCGACAACGCCGAACAAACCCTGGCCCTGCTGGCCAAGACCTTTGTGCTGGACCAGCAGCGCCGCGAGGCCGAGGTGCGCCGCGCCGCGCGCTTCCGCCGTTGGATGGTGGGCTCGCTGGTGCTGGGCTCGCTGGCCGTGTACGCCGTGCTGGCGGCCAAGGCCCTGCTGCCGCTGCCAGGGGTGACGGCCACCGAGCCCTCGGTGGGCCTGGTGCGGGTGGAGGGGCAGATCAGCGCCACCGCCAAGCTGGCCTCGGCCGAGAAGGTAGGGGCCGCCCTCAAACGCGCCTTTGAAGACGAGCGGGTGCAGCGCGTGGTGCTGTACATCGACTCGCCCGGCGGAGCCCCAGTGGAGGCCGAACGCATCATGGACGCCGTGGCCCAGCTGCGGGCCAAGCACCCCAAGCCGGTGCAGGCCGTCATTGGCAACCTGGGAGCCTCTGCCGGGTACATGGTGGCCTTGTCGGCCGACGACATCGTCAGCGCCAAATACTCGCTGGTGGGCTCGGTGGGGGCCATCTTGCAAAGCTGGGACGTGCACCGCGTGCTGGAAAAGTACGACGTCAAGGCCAAAACCTATGCCTCAGGCCACCTCAAAGGCATGCTCAACCCCTTCGAGCCCACCACCCCCGAAGCCGAGGCCAAGGCCCAGGGCCTGGTGGACGAAATGGGCCGCCAGTTTGCCCACCTGCTGACCGAGCGCCGCGGGGCCAAGCTGAAGCAGCCGCCCGAGTCGTACACCAGCGGCGAGGTGTGGGGCGGCCAGGAGGCCCTGGCCCTGGGCCTGGTGGACCGCAACGCCACGCTGGAGGTGTTGATGGCCGAGCAGCCCGACCTGAAACTGGTGGACTTTGGTCCTTTCGACCGCAAACCCGACTGGCTGCCCAGCTGGTTGCAGTCCCTGGCCCGCGGGGCCGACGCCCTGGGCGCCCTGGCCGATGCCTTGCCCGCAGCGCGAGGTGCTGGAAACCTTGAATGAAATTGGCCTCTGGCGCTTTCAAATCAAGCGCAAGAAGCTACTGAATTGATAGTGTTTGTGTGAAAGCCCCCGACCCCCGCCACGCGCCCCCCATTCCCGCCTACCTGCGCGAAACCTACCCCTGGGCCTACCTGACGCCACGTGCGGTGCGGGTGTTCGAGCGGCAATGGCTGGTCAACCTCATCCTGTGGGGCCAGTTCGCCCGCCTGCGGGACGCGGCGCTGGACGCGCTGACCCCGGCCCTGGGCGGGCAGGTGCTGCAAGTGGCCTGCGTGTACGGCGACCTCACGCCCCGCCTGGTGCAGCGCCTGGCCCCGGGCGGCCATGTGGCGGTGGTGGACGTGGCGCTGATCCAGTTGGCCAACCTGGCGCGCAAGCTGCAAGCCGTGGGGCCGGTCAGCCTGCATTGCCAGGATTCGGTGGCCCTGTCGTGGCCCGACGCCAGCCAGGACGCCGTGCTGCTGTTCTTTCTGCTGCACGAACAGCCCGAAGACGTGCGCCGCCGCACCCTGGCCCAAGCCTGGCGGGTGCTGCGCCCCGGCGGGCGGCTGGTGGTGGTGGACTACCACCGCCCCGCCGCCTGGCACCCGGCCCGCTGGCTCATGGGCGCGGTGCTGCGGTGGCTGGAACCCTTTGCCTGGGACCTGTGGCGCCACCCGGTGACCCACTGGCTGCCCCCCGAGGCCCAGCCCAGCGCGGTGGAGCACCGCACCTGGTTTGGGGGGCTGTACCAGCGCGTGGTGTTCACGCGCTGAGGGGGGCCGCCGCGGGCAGCGGGGTCAAGCCACCACAGGCGTGCGGATCAGGTGGTCAAAGGCGCTCAGCGCGGCCTTGGCCCCTTCGCCGGCGGCGATCACGATCTGCTTGTACGGCACCGTGGTGCAGTCGCCCGCGGCGAACACGCCGGGCAGGCTGGTGTGGCCCTTGGCGTCCACCACGATTTCGCCAAACCGGCTCAGCTCCAGTGTGCCTTTCAGCCATTCGGTGTTGGGCACCAGGCCGATCTGCACGAACACGCCTTCCAGCGGCAGCAGCTGTTCCACACCGCTGGTGCGGTCCTTGAAGCGCAGGCCGTTCACCTTGCCGTCGGCCCCGGTGATTTCGGTGGTCTGGGCGTTGGTGTGGATGGTCACGTTGGGCAGGCTTTTGAGCTTGGTCACCAGCACGGCGTCGGCCTTGAGCTGGTCGGCAAATTCCACCAGCGTCACGTGGCTGACGATGCCGGCCAGGTCAATGGCCGCTTCCACGCCCGAGTTGCCGCCGCCAATGACCGACACGCGCTTGCCCTTGAACAGTGGGCCGTCGCAGTGCGGGCAGTAGGCCACGCCTTTGTTCTTGTACTCGGCCTCGCCGGGCACGTTGACGTTGCGCCAGCGCGCCCCGGTGCTGAGGATGACGCTACGGCTCTTCAGCACGCCGCCGTTGGCCAGGTGCACTTCGACCAGGCCGCCCTCGGTGGCGGCGGGAACCAGCTTGGCGGCGGTTTGCAGGTTCATGATGTCCACGCCGTAGTGGCGCACCTGGGCTTCCAGCGCGGCGGAGAACTTGGGGCCATCGGTTTCCAGCACCGAGATGTAGTTTTCGATGGACAGGGTGTCGTTCACTTGACCGCCCATGCGCTCCACCGCAATGCCGGTGCGGATGCCCTTGCGGGCGGCGTACACCGCGGCGGCGGACCCGGCGGGGCCTCCACCGACGATGAGCACGTCATACGGGGCCTGGGCCGACAGCTTGGCGGCCTCTTTGGCGGCGGCGTTGGTGTCCAGCTTGGCCACGATTTCCTCCACCAGCATGCGGCCCGAGCCGAACACCTGGCCGTTGAGGAAGACCATGGGCACGGCCATGATGTCGCGCGCCTTCACCTCGTCCTGGAAACCACCGCCTTCGATCACCGTGGTCTTGACGCGGGGGTTGAGCACCGCCATCAACGACAGGGCCTGCACCACGTCCGGGCAGTTGTGGCAGGTGAGGCTCATGTAGACCTCGAAGTTGAAGTTGCCATCCAAGGCCTTGATTTGCTCGATGGTGGCCTGTTCCACCTTGGGCGGGTGGCCGCCGGTCCACAGCAAGGCCAACACCAGCGAAGTGAATTCGTGCCCCAGCGGCAGCCCGGCAAAGCGCAGCGACAGGGCTTGAGCGCCTTCCTCCCGGCGAACCAGCGCGAAGGAGGGCTTGCGCGCATCGGTGCCGTCAAAACGCACGGAAATCTTGCCGCCCGAGACCTCCACGATGTCCATCAACAGCTGCTGCATCTCGGCATCGGCCTCGGTGGGGTTGATGGCGTTGTTCAGGCTGGCCACCAGTTCAAACGGCTGGGTGACACGTTCCAGGTAGGCTTTGAGTTGGGCTTTGAGGTTGTCGTCGAGCATGGTGGTTTCCTTGTGGGCGATGGGGCGGCCCTGTCGGGTGAGGACCGCGATGGATGAAGTATAGGTTTGAGCTATTGATGCATTGATTTGTTATTTAAAAGCTATCAATAGCCAAAATCCATCGGGGGCATGCTGCGGCCCGGTTGGCGTGCGGGGGGCGCCGGGTGGCAAAAAGGAATTTTTGCGAGGAAAAAATGCTTCCACCGCTTGTTTTGAAAGCGCAAGAAGCTATGAAAATTGAAGCAACTGCTCGTGGGCGCCTGCCAGTCCACACGACGTTCCCCCAATGCCCGTCTGGCAGGGCATGCAACCCCCCAGGCAAGGGAATCCTGAACACCCCTGATTGGCCGGGCCGTTTCGCTGCGCCCCAAAAGAAAAAAGGCGCTGCCCGAACAGGCAGCGCCTTTTGAAGCCATCCCGCCACAAAACAGGCGGGTCAAGCAGAGGAAAAACGGATCAGATCTTGCCGACCAGGTCGATGGAGGGGGCCAGGGTCTTGGCGCCTTCTTTCCACTTGGCGGGGCACACTTGGCCGGGGTTGGCTGCAGTGTACTGGGCAGCCTTGAGTTTGCGCAGGGTTTCGGACACGTCACGAGCGATTTCGTTGGAGTGGATTTCCAACGTCTTGATGGTCAGCTCGGGGTTGATGACGAAGGTGCCGCGCAGCGCCAGGCCTTCTTCGGGGATGTGCACGCCAAAGGCGTTGGTCAGGGCGTGGGTGGGGTCGCCCACCAGGGGGAACTTGGCCTTGCCCACGGCGGGGGAGGTTTCGTGCCACACCTTGTGCGAGAAGTGGGTGTCGGTGGTGACGATGTAGACCTCGGCACCGGCCTTCTGGAACTCGGCGTAGTTGTCGGCGGCGTCTTCGATTTCGGTGGGGCAGTTGAAGGTGAAGGCGGCCGGCATGAAGATCAGCACGGACCACTTGCCCTTGAGGGACTGCTCGGTCACTTCAATGAACTTGCCGTTGTGGAAAGCCTGGGCTTTGAAGGGCTGGACTTGGGTGTTGATGAGGGACATGAAACGACTCCTGTTGAGTGGGTTGGGACCAGAAAGCACACGCTTGGTTTCAGCGTTGGGGAAAGTATAGGAGCGATCTATCGGTCTGCCGCTTTGTTATTCCTAACCTATTGATAGGCGGAATTTATGGCGCGGCGCGGACTCAGTTGCCCAGCTGCTCAAACGGCAGTTGCTGCTTCACCAGGATGACGGTGCAGGGCGCATCCATGGCCACCTTGATGGGTACGGTGGCCACAAAACGCTGCATCTGGATGCCGTGGGTGGCCGCCCCCATGACGATGATGCTCACGTTGTTGCCTTCGGCGTAGCGCACCAGGGCCCCGGCCACGTCGCTGGACTCCAGCACATGGAACGAGGTCTGGTGGCCGCTGAGGTCCAGCGGTTCGGCCCATTGCCGCATCAGGGTCAGGTAGCGGCGGTGGACGGTGGTTTCGCTTTTCGAGGCGTCGGTGCTGCTGGTCTGGCCCGAGGAGATGACCGTCACGCAGGCCAGCCGGGCGCCGGGCCGTATGCCCAGCGAGCGGGCCACCGCCTGACGCAGCGAGTACAGCGTGGCGTCGGTCACGTCATGGTGGGGAATGGCCACCATGATGATGGGCACTTCCTCGATCTGCTGCGTGGGCATGGGGCTGGGCTGGTAGTGCTTGCCCGCGGCCCGCAGCCAGCGTTTGAAGTGCACCCAGAAGCCCGTGCCCCGGGTGCGGCGGCCCCGTGCCGTGACCTTGACCTGGTCGGGGTTGCTCAGGTCCAGCGCCAGGTGGGCAGCCGACGGGTAGCGGTGCGCTGCCTCGGGCTCCAGGCAGCGCATCACCACCTCCTGGAACCACTCGGGCAGGTCGGGGCGGTGGGCGCGCAGGGGTTTGGGGTCCATCCACAGGCGCTGGCGCAGGCCGCCGGCGGTGGTGGGGGCCCCAAAGGGCAGCTCGCGCACGGCCAGTTCGTACATCATCACGCCCAGGGCAAAGATGTCGCTGCGGGGGTCGCCGCGCACGCCCACCACCTGCTCGGGGGCAATCCAGGCAGGCGAGCCCACGGCCTTGCGCAGTTCCTCGGCCAGCAGGTCGGGGTAGTGGGCGTGGCAGGAGAGGCCAAAGTCCAGCAGCACGGCCGAGCCGTCGGGCCGGATGAGCACGTTGGCGGGTTTCAGGTCCAGGTGGCAGGCGTTCTGCTTGTGCACGCTGTGCAGGGCTTTGGCCACGGCCATGCCCAGGTGAGCAATGTCCTGGGGCGACAGGGGGGGGGATTTCTCGCCCGGCTGGGGCAGCCAATGGTCCAGCGTGCGCCCGGGCACGTACTCCATGACCAGGTAGGGGATGTGGTCCAGGTCCCCGGCGGCCACAAAACGCGGCACATGCGGGCCGGTCAGCACCTGCATCAGTTGGTGTTCCACCTCGAAACTGACGATGTTCTCGGCCCCGTCGGAAGCGGTCATGCGGGGGATTTTCATGACCATGGGGAAGCCCGGATCGCTGGCCCCGTGTTCGTAGTGCACGGCGTAGATGTGCGCCATGCCCCCGGAGTGGATGCATTCGTCGATCACGAACCCGTCGAGCAGGGTCCCCGGGGTCAGCAGTTTCATCGGCCTTCTTCCAGTCGGCGGGCGAAGAACTCGGGCAGGCCCGCCTGACGCACGGCAGCAGCGGCGCCTTCGTGGTCGTAGGGCACGCGGTGGAAGGTCAGGCGCGACTGGGTGGTGTCAAACAGCGCGTACATGGCCAGGGGCCGCCCATCGCGGGGCTGGCCCACCGAACCCACGGTGGCAATCCAGCGGCGGTGGGCGGGCGTGGGGATGGGCACCCCGGCGGTGGGGGCGAAACGCATCAGGTTGCGGCCATTGCCTTGGTAGAACAGGGTCTGCTGGTGCACATGGCCGCCGAACACATAGCGGATTTCGGGTTTGATCATGGCCGCTTCCAGGCTGGCCTGGGCGGCGCGTTCGTCTTCCACGTAGCGCCAGCGGCCCGGGGCATCGGCACTGGCATGCACAAAGAAGCACGCCCCCTGGGTGGCGATGAGGGGGCGGGTGCGCAGAAAGGTGTGGTGGTGCATGTCCAACTGGGCATGCGTCCAGGCGGCGGTGGTCTCCCCCACCTGGACCACGGTGGGCGGTGGGGCCACAGCCATGGCGTCGTGGTTGCCTTGCACCACGATGGCGCCGCGCTCGGCCTGCTCCATCACCAAGTCCAGCACTTCAGCCGGGTGGGCTCCATAACCCACCAAGTCGCCCAGGTACACCTGTTGGTGCACCTGCTGCGCTTCGGCATGGGCCAGACAGGCTTCCAGCGCATGGAGGTTGGCGTGCACATCGGAAAACAAAGCCAGCTTCATGCGGTGACGGCTTTCAGTGAAGGGGTGCGACGGGGGGAGGGCGGCGTGTCGGGCGCGTCAGTGGACGTTGAGGGCCTTCTTGAGCTCGGCCACCGCCTGCTTGCCCAGCGCCTCGGTCAGGCGGGGGAGCAGGGCCACCAGGTCGTCATACCCCGAGGCGGCCTCAATCGCCAAGTTCAGCTTGAACCCCCGAAGGCCCAGGCCTGCGGTGAGCCGCGTGGCGATGGGGTAGGCCAGTTGGTAACGCTCCATGGGGCTGAGGTAGGGACCCTCGCCCACCGGTTCGGAGGGGAGGTCGACCGGGGGCACGGTTTCTGAGGGGAGCTGTGGCGGCGGTTGATGGGTGTCGGCCGCCACCAGGAACCCTTTGGTCACCAGGTCGGTGACGTCGTCTGGGGTGGTGCCCAGGGCCGCGGTGGACTTGAGCACCTCCGCGGCAGTGCGCTGGCCGTCAAACAGCAGGAACACCGAGCGCTGACGCGCACTCAGCGCGGACGAGCGTTGCTTGAACGCCTGTTGTCCTTCTTCGGTCTTGAGGTAGCGCACAAGGTGTTCCGAGGGGGGCGGTCAGGGCTTCTTCTCTTCGGTCGGCGCGGCAGCAGGGGCCGCTGCCGGTGCGGGCGCTGCGGGGGTCGCAGGTGCCGCAGCGGCTGCCGGGGGATGGGCCTCTTCGATGCCATGCTTTTCGCCGCTCATGTCGATGTCGCCACCGCCCTTGATGAGGATGAACATGGCCAGAGCAGCGAAAAGGATGAAGCCGATGATGATTTTGATCATGGTGCAATGGATTGAATATGAATGACAGATAAAAATCAAGGGCCCATGCCGCTGGGCATGGACCCTTGATCAGCGACTTCACGGTATCAGTCGTCGGCGTAGATGTCCACGTCCTTGGTTTCGCGGACGAACAGCACACCAATCACCAGGGTCATGGCGGCGATCACGATGGGGTACCACAGGCCGTAGTACATGTTGCCGTTCTGGGCCACCATCGCGAAGGAGATGGTGGGCAGCAGGCCGCCGAACCAACCGTTGCCGATGTGATACGGCAGCGACATGGAGGTGTAGCGGATGCGGGTGGGGAACAGCTCGACCAGCATGGCGGCGATGGGGCCGTACACCATGGTCACGTAGATCACCAGGATGCTCAGGATGATGGTGATGGTGACCTTGTCCACCTTGGCCGGGTCGGCCTTGGGGGGGTAGCCAGCGGCCTTGAGGGCCTCGCTCACCGACTTCTTGAAGGCGGCGATGTTCTTGGTGGACTCTTCGTCGAACTTGCTGTTGACCACGTTGCCGGTGGGGGCCACGATTTCGGTTTCACCGATCTTGATGACGGCGGGGCCGGGTTGGGCTGCGGTCAGGTTGTCGTAGCTGACGGAGTTCTGGGCCAGGAAGCGCTTGCCAATGTCGCAGGACTTGGTGAAGTCGATTTCGCGGGCCACGGGGTTGCCCTGGAAGGAGCAGTCGCCAGCGGCAGCGGTCACGGTCACCTTGGCCGATTTCTGGGCGGCAGCCAAGTCAGGGTTGGCGGCCAGCGTCAGTTTTTCGAACAGCGGGAAGTAGGTGACGATGGCCAGCAGCAGGCCGGCCATGATGATGGGCTTGCGGCCGATCTTGTCGGACAAGGAGCCGAACACCACGAAGAACGGGGTGCCGATGATCAGCGACAGGGCCACCAGGATGTTGGCGGTGGAGCCATCGACCTTCAGCACGCTGGTCAGGAAGAACAGCGCATAGAACTGGCCCGAGTACCACACCACAGCCTGACCGGCCACCAGACCGAACAGCGCCAGCAGCACGACCTTCAGGTTCTTCCACTGGCCGAAGGCTTCGGACAGCGGGGCTTTGGAGGTCTTGCCTTCGGCCTTCATCTTCTGGAAGGCGGGGGATTCGTTCATGGACAGGCGAATCCACACCGACACTGCCAGCAGCAGGATGGACACGATGAACGGCACGCGCCAGCCCCAGTCGGCAAAGGCGGCTTCACCGATGACGGTCCGGGTGCCCAGAATCACCATCAGCGACAGGAACAGGCCCAGCGTGGCGGTGGTCTGGATCCAGGCGGTGTAGGCACCGCGCTTGCCGTGTGGGGCATGCTCGGCCACGTAGGTGGCGGCGCCACCGTACTCACCGCCCAGTGCCAGGCCCTGCAGCATGCGCAGGGCAATCAGGATGACCGGGGCCGACACGCCGATGGAGGCGTAACTGGGCAGGATGCCCACAATGAAGGTGGAGCCACCCATGATCAGGATGGTGACCAGGAAGGTGTACTTGCGACCGATCATGTCGCCCAGACGCCCGAAAACCAACGCACCGAACGGGCGAACGATGAAGCCAGCGGCAAAGGCCAACAGCGCAAAGATGAACGCAGCAGCAGGGTCCAGGCCGCTGAAGAACTGCTTTGCAATGATGGCTGCGAGAGAGCCGTAGAGGTAGAAGTCGTACCACTCGAACACCGTGCCCAGCGATGAAGCAAAGATCACTTTGCGTTCTTCGGCAGACATCGGGCGGTTTTCGGTTTTCGCCATGAATCAGTCTCCTGTTTGTTGAATTGGACGCCCAGTGTGCACGTCTGAAATCCATTCTTAAGAGTCCGCCTGACGGTGTTCTGACTGGTTTGGGATGTTTTCTGACTTGTGGCTGACAAATCGGGGGTTAACCCTCGCTTTTTTTGCCGCATTGCAAAAAATGTGGGGTTGGCGCATCAGGAAAACCCTTGCTGGGGTTTTCACCAAGTCAGGCGATCCGGGTGGATTTCCTGCAGGATGGTGGTCGAAATCTCTTCGATGGACTTGGTGGTGGTGGACAGCCAGCGGATGCCTTCGCGGCGCATCATGGCCTCGGCCTCGGCCACTTCGTGGCGGCAGTTTTCCAGCGAGGCGTAGCGCGAGTTGGGGCGGCGCTCGTTGCGGATTTCGCTCAGCCGTTCGGGTTGGATGGTCAGGCCAAACACCTTTTTGCGGTGGGGCAGCAGGGCCGGGGGCAGTTTGCGGCGTTCGAAGTCTTCGGGAATGAGCGGGTAGTTGGACGCTTTCAGTCCGTACTGCATGGCCAGGTACAGCGAGGTGGGCGTCTTGCCACTGCGGCTCACGCCCACCAGGATCACGTCAGAACCCTCCAGGTCCTTGTGGCTTTGGCCGTCGTCATGGGCCAGCGAGAAGTTGATGGCTTCAATGCGGTCGTGGTACTCGCGGCTTTTGGAGGCGTCGGAGAAACGGCCCACCCGGTGGTTGGACTTGATGCCCAGCTCGGCCTCCAGCGGGGCCACGAAGGTGCCGAACATGTCCAGCATCATGCCCTGGCTGTGCGCCCGGATCACGGCCAGCACCTCCATGTTGACCAGGGTGGTGAACACGATGGGGCGCTTGCCTTCGCGCTGCGCCGTGTGGTTGATTTCACGCACCGCGTTGTGCGCCTTGTCCACGCTGTCGGTGAAAGGCAGCCGGATGAAGCGGGGGTGCAGCTCAAACTGGTTCAGGATGGCCTTGGCAAAGGTCTCGGCGGTGATGCCGGTGCCATCGGAGACGAGGAACACGGTGCGGTTGGGCATGGGAGGGGCTTGGGGGGAAGTCAACAACGGGGGCCAAGCGTAACGTGTGGAATGCCACCCGGGGTTTCAGGCCGTCCCTACAATCGCTGGCATTGTCGGGCCCAAGCGGTCCCGACCCTGGCGGCTGGCGTCCTGTCTCTCCCTCACAACCCGAACAACACCGAGGGGCAGGGTGCGCCTGCGTGCAGCGCCGCCACGAACGGTTTTTTAACTTAGATGGAGTGTTCCCATGTCTCAACTGTTCAATGCGGATGCCCTTGTGGTCCCGTTCGAGCAACTTCGCATGACCGATGTCGAGGTCGTTGGCGGAAAAAACGCCAGCCTCGGTGAAATGATTTCACAGCTGCCCACGGGGGTGCGCGTGCCCACGGGCTTTGCCACCACGGCCCACGCCTTCCGCGAATTCCTGAAGTTCGACGGCCTGACCGACCGCATCAACGCCAAGCTGGACGCGCTGGACACCGAAGACGTGCGCGCCCTGGCCCAGGTGGGTGCTGAAATCCGTGCCATGGTCGAGGCCCAGCCCTTCCCGGCCGACCTGGAAAAAGCCATCCGCGACGAATTCGCCCGCCTGAGCGCCGGCAACCCCGCCGCCAGCTTTGCCGTGCGTTCCTCCGCCACCGCCGAAGACCTGCCCGACGCCTCCTTTGCCGGTCAGCAGGAAACCTTCCTGAATGTCGTGGGCATCGAGGAAGTGCTGCACAAGATGAAAGAGGTGTTTGCCAGCCTCTACAACGACCGCGCCATCAGCTACCGCGTGCACAAGGGTTTTGCCCACGCCGACGTGGCCCTGAGCGCCGGCGTGCAGCGCATGGTGCGCTCCGACCTGGGCGCTGCCGGGGTGATGTTCACCATCGACACCGAAAGCGGTTTTGAAGACGTGGTGTTCATCACCAGCAGCTACGGCCTGGGCGAAACCGTGGTGCAAGGCGCGGTGAATCCCGACGAGTTCTACGTGCACAAGCCCATGCTCAAGGCGGGCAAGCAGGCCGTCATCCGCCGCAACCTGGGCAGCAAGCTGATCCAGATGGTGTTTTCCACCCCCGAGGAAAAGGCCGAGAGCAAGAAGCTGGTCAAGACCATCGACGTGCCGGTGGAACAGCGCAACCGTTACAGCCTGACCGAGGCCGACGTGCAGCAACTGGCCCAGTACGCCCTCACCATCGAGGCGCACTATGGCCGCCCCATGGACATCGAGTGGGGCAAGGACGGCACCGACGGCCAGCTCTACATCCTGCAGGCCCGCCCTGAAACCGTGAAGAGCCAGGCCGCCAACCAGGTGGAGCTGCGTTACAAGCTCAAGGGCAAGAGCACGGTGCTGGCCCAGGGCCGCGCCATCGGCCAGAAGATCGGCACCGGCAAGGTGCGCCTGGTGCACAACATTTCTGAAATGGACAAGGTGCAGCCCGGCGACGTGCTGGTCACCGACATGACCGACCCCAACTGGGAACCCGTGATGAAGCGCGCCAGTGCCATCGTCACCAACCGCGGCGGGCGCACCTGCCACGCGGCCATCATTGCGCGTGAACTGGGCATTCCCGCCGTGGTGGGTTGCGGCAACGCCACCGACCACCTGCAAGACGGCATGCTGGTCACCGTGAG
>DASUON010000436.1:0-2085 GCA_036276615.1 Burkholderiaceae bacterium | reverse complement strand
TGCCGGGGGTGAAGTACTTTGCCAAACCCTCTCCCCATGCCCCACAACCTTGAGCCCGCCATCGAGTCCGCCCTGCAGGGCCTGGACACCCTGGCCGCCCAGTCCGAAGGGCTGAGCGAACCCAACCCCCGCGTGGCCTGCAAGCTGCTGCTGGCCGATGGCCAGGTGTTCGACGGCCACACCCAACAGGCTGGGGGGCCGCATGCCGAGGTGGTGGCCCTGCGCGCCGCCCAGGCCGCCGGGGCCACCACCCAGGGGGCCACGGCCCTGGTGACGTTGGAGCCGTGCAGCCACCATGGGCGCACCCCGCCCTGCTGCGACGCGCTGGTGGCCGCCGGGGTGGCCCGCGTGGTGGTGGCGCAGACCGACCCCAACCCGTTGGTGAATGGCCAGGGCATCGCCCGCCTGCGGGCCGCCGGGGTGCAGGTGGAGGTGCTGCCTGCCCACCACCCGGTGGCGGTGGCGGCGTTGGAACGCAACATCGGGTTTTTCACGCGCATGCGCACCGGCCTGCCCTGGGTGCGGCTGAAGATGGCCTCGTCGCTCGACGGCACCACCGCCCTGGCCAACGGGGTCAGCCAGTGGATCACCAGCGCCCAGGCCCGCACCGACGGCCACGCCTGGCGCCGCCGCGCCGGGGCCGTGCTGACCGGCATGGGCACCGTGGCCGCCGACAACCCGCGGCTGGACGTGCGCCTGGTGGACACCGCCCACCAACCCCTGCGCGTGGTGGTGGACAGCCAGTTGGAACTGCTGCCCAGCGCCCGCATCGTGCCCGCGCCCGGGGCGGTGCTGGTGCTGACGGTGGCCGACCCGGTGGCCTCGGCCTCCCGCCGCCAGGCCCTGGCCGACGCCGGGGTGGTGGTGGTGGACTGCCCGCACCACACCCCCGGCCACGGCCCCGCCAAGGTGGACCTGGCCCAGGCACTGCGCCTGCTGGGCGAGCGCGGCATCAACGAGCTGCACCTGGAGGCCGGGCACAAGCTCAGCGGCTCGTTCCTGCGCGAAGGGCTGGTGGACGAGCTGCTGCTCTACCTCGCCCCCACGCTGCTGGGGCCGGGTGCCGGGATGGCCCGCATCGGCCCCTTCGAGTCACTGGACCAGGGCCTGCCCTGGCAGTTTGTCGAGGCCACGCCCGTGGGGCCGGACCTGCGCATCCGCGCACGGCGTCGGGCGGACTGACGCGCCGCGCCCGGCCATGTCGCGCCCGCCCAAGAACCCCCACATCCCCATGCGCGATGGGGTGTCGGCCAGCAGCCTGGCCCTGCCCTGCCTGCGGCGCATTCCATGGGCCACGGTGCTCCAGGCCCTGGTCGAACTGCTGCCCGCGGTGTCCGCCGCCGAATGGGCCGAACGCATGGCCACCGGCCAGGTGCTGGACGAACAGGGCCAGCCGGTGCCACCGCAGGCCCCCTACGTCAAAGGCCAGCGCGTGTACTACTGGCGCGAGCTGCCCGACGAACAACCCATTCCCTTCACCCACACCGTGCTGCACCGCTGCGAGCACCTGGTGGTGGCCGACAAGCCGCACTTCCTGCCCGTCACCCCCGGGGGCCGGTTTGTGAAGGAAACGCTGCTGGTGCGACTGAAACGCGAGCTGGACCTGCCCACCCTGAGCCCCCTGCACCGCCTGGACCGCGAAACCGCCGGGGTGGTGGCCTTTTGCGTGCGCCCGCAAGACCGTGACGCCTACCAGCGCCTGTTCCGCGAACGGCAGGTGCACAAGGTGTACGAGGCCGTGGCCCCCTGGCACCCGGGGCTGACCTTCCCCCTCACCCGCAGCAGCCACCTGCGCGAGGACCCCGAGCGCTTCTACCGCATGCACGAGGTGCCCGCCGACGAGGCCGAACGCCTGGGCCTGGCCCCCAACAGCACCACCCGGGTGGAGCTGCTGCGCCACAGCGCCGACAACGCCCAGGCCTTGTACCGCCTGCACCCCATCAGTGGCAAGCGCCACCAGCTGCGGGTGCACATGGCCGCGCTGGGCCTGCCCATTGCCAACGACCAGTTCTACCCCGAGGTGCTCAAGGCACCGGGTGAATGGGAAGACTTCAACACCCCGCCGCTGCAACTGCTGGGCCGCGA
>DASUON010000435.1:0-7969 GCA_036276615.1 Burkholderiaceae bacterium | reverse complement strand
GCTGTCGGTGCTGGCTGCCGTGCCGGGCTTGCAGGTGCTGGGCACCTTGATGCTGGCGCTGACCTCGCTGGTCATCGTCAGCCTGTGCCTGGGCACCTACAAAGGCTTGCGCGACGGCACGCTGCTGGCCCCCGAGCCGGTTGCCGCCATCGTGCCCGCGCAGCCCTGACGGGCGGGCCACCCCTCCCGGGTCGCTACAGTCCGGGCATGGTGGTGCCCAGTCCCCCGGTTTCTTCCCTTGCACGCATCCCCCCTTTGCGGGTGTGACCGGCAGGGGGTGTTTTGATTGTCAAAATGAATAGCAGCGACTGACGTCAATGAAGCGCTGATGTGTGTTTTGACCTTTGTGTTTTTGGGCCATGTACCGGACGCGGGCTGATGCCTCTCCTGTAAGCTGAGGGGCGGGGGCTCCCGTTTTTTCCTTTTCCGAGGTTGCATGCAAGACACGACTTTCGACACCATCATCGTGGGCGCCGGTACGGCGGGGTGCCTGTTGGCCAACCGGCTGTCGGCGGACGCGTCGCGGCGGGTCTTGCTGATCGAGGCCGGTCGCAAGGACGACTACCACTGGATCCACATCCCCGTGGGCTACCTGTACTGCATTGGCAACCCGCGCACCGACTGGCTGTACCAGACCCAGCCCGATCCGGGGCTCAACGGTCGCAGCCTGCGCTACCCGCGGGGCAAGACGCTGGGCGGCTGCTCCAGCATCAACGGCATGATCTACATGCGGGGCCAGGCCCGGGACTACGACCAGTGGGCCCAGATCACCGGCGACGCCGAGTGGCGTTGGGACCAGAGCCTGCCTTACTTCAAACTGCACGAAGACCATCACCTGGGTGCCACCGGCCTGCACGGGGCCAAGGGCACGGCGTCTCCGGTGCTTCAGGGTGACGACACGGTGTACGGCCAGGTCATGCGCCACCACCGCGCCGGGGGCGAGTGGCGGGTGGAGCGCCAGCGCCTGCGCTGGGACGTGCTGGACGCCTTTGCCCAGGCGGCGCAACAGGCGGGCATTCCCGCCACCACCGACTTCAACCAGGGCAGCAACGAGGGGGTGGACTACTTCGAGGTCAACCAACGATCCGGTTGGCGCTGGAACACCGCCAAGGCCTTTTTGCGGCCCCAGTGTTATGGCCGCCCCAACTTCGAGTTGTGGACATCGGCCCACGTCAAGCGCCTGATCCTCGAAACCCAGCCCGACGGCAGCCAGCGCTGCACCGGGGTGGAGGTGTGGACGGGCTCCGAAACCGTGGTGGCCCACGCCCGGCGGGAGGTGGTGCTGAGCGCCGGGGCCATTGGCAGCCCGCAGATCCTGCAACTGTCGGGCATCGGCCCGGGCGAGGTGCTCCGGCGGCATGGCCTTGAGGTGAAGGTGGACCTGCCCGGGGTGGGGGCCAACCTGCAAGACCACTTGCAAATCCGCACTGTGTTCAAGGTGCAGGGGGTCAAGACGCTCAACACCCTGGCCAACTCGTGGTGGGGCAAGGCGCGCATCGGGCTGGAGTACCTGTTCAAGCGTTCCGGTCCCATGAGCATGGCCCCCAGCCAGTTGGGGGCGTTCACCCGCAGCGACCCGTCGCAACCCTGGCCCAACATCGAGTACCACGTGCAGCCGCTCAGCCTGGATGCCTTTGGCGAGCCCTTGCACAGCTTTCCGGCCTTCACCGCCAGCGTGTGCAACCTCAACCCCACCAGCCGGGGCACGGTGCACATCCAGTCGCCCGACTTTCAGCAGGCCCCAGCCATTGCCCCCAACTACCTGTCCACGGCACAAGACCAGCAGGTGGCGGTGGACAGCCTGCGCCTGACCCGCCGCATTGCGGCGCAACCGGCACTCCAACCGTTTCAACCCCAGGAGCACAAGCCGGGCACGCAATACCAGTCGGACGACGAACTGGTGCGCTTGGCCGGTGACATCGCCACCACCATCTTCCACCCGGTGGGCACCACGGCCATGGGCCGCGACGGCGACCCCCTGGCGGTGCTGGACTCGCACCTGCGGGTGCGCGATGGTCGGGGGGGCTTGGTGGCCGGTTTGCGGGTGGTGGATGCCGGGGCCATGCCCACCATCACCAGCGGCAACACCAACAGCCCCACCTTGATGATGGCCGAGAAGGCCGCCCGCTGGCTGATGCGCGGCGACGACTGAAGCGCCCTTCGGGCAGACCGCGTGTTCAGCAGCGCAGCCCCACCACGTAACGCTCGGTGCTGTCCAGGGTCGGGGTGCGAACCTTGGCCGCACGCGAATCGCGTTCGCGCACGTCAATCACAGGGGCGGGGCGGGGTTGGCGAGCGGTCCAACCGTCGGCCAGGCGTGTGGCCCACTTGTGCAGGTCGGTGTCCTGGGTTTCTTCGGCATGGCGCAACGCCAGAGAAGACATGGCCTGGGCGTACTGGAAGTCGCTGGCCATCCATTCGGTGTCGGTGACGCGGCCCATCTTGCGGCGCATGGCCACGTGAAGGTGTGCGGCGGTCGAAATCAGGTCCTGAGGGGTCATGCCATGTTCCCTTGCTGATGGGCTTCTGATGCGGGGAGTCGCCTGCGAATCAGCAGGTTCTGTGCCACGCGGCAGGGGTGGGGCAAACCCGCCCAAGGGTTAGTCCCAGTGCACCAGCACGGGGCATTGCCCTACATTCCGTCCCAACGTTGAGCGGACTCGGTGCACAAACGCCCGGGCATGCACAACAAAGGCCGAGGAGACAAACCCAGCCGTTCCGCAACACACCGTGCACGTCAGAGGCCGGTTGCCGGACAACACAACCCAAAACGCCGGTGCTGGTCACCGGCGTTTTGCTTTTGGCGCCATGGGGTCCGATACCATCGCCCCCCATGGACATTCTTCTGGCCGCAGTGGCCTCCCTGTTTGCGGGTTTTGTGGACGCCATCGTAGGCGGCGGCGGACTCATCCTGTTGCCAGCCCTGTTTTCGGTGTTTCCCACCGCGCCGCCCGCCACGGTGCTGGGCATCAACAAGGGCTCTTCCATCTGGGGCACGGCGGCGGCCACCTGGCAGTACGCGCGGCGGGTGAACATGCGTTGGTCGGCGGTGCTGCCGGGGGCGGTCAGCGCCCTGGTGGGCTCGTTCGGGGGGGCATGGCTGGTCACCCAGGTGTCGCCCGACGCCTTGCGTCGGCTCTTGCCCTTGGCCTTGCTGGCGGTGTTCCTGTACACGCTGATGCGCAAGGACCTGGGGCAGCACCACACCCCGCGCTACGCGGGTTCGCGGGAGACTGCGGCCATGGTGGCACTGGGCGGTGTGGTCGGGTTCTACGACGGTTTTTTCGGCCCTGGCACCGGCAGTTTTTTTGTCTTCCTGCTGGTGCGCTGGCTGGGCTACGACTTCATGAACGCCAGCGCCTCGGCCAAGTTGCTCAACACGGCGTCCAACTTGGCGGCCCTGAGCCTGTTTGCCTGGCAAGGCCACGTGTGGTGGTCGGTGGTGGCGGTCACTGCGGTGTGCAACGTGCTGGGCAGCGTGGTGGGGGCCCGCCTGGCGCTGAAACACGGCTCGGGTTTTGTGCGCGTGTTTTTCATGCTGGTGGTGGGGGCGCTGATCGTCAAGACCGGCGTGGGGGCCTACGGCTGATCAAGGGGCGGCGGTTGCGCTGTCGGGGCCCTGCCCGGGCCAAGGCACTTCGCTGGCCTTGAGGGGTTTGCCGATGGGGGCGGCTGCCAGGCCCTTTTGCACCGCCTTCAAGTCTTCGTCGTTGGGGTATTGGTCCATCAGCAGGTAGTCGAACACCCGGCGTGCAATGGGGGCCGCGTGCGCTGCACCAAAACCCGCGTTTTCCACCACGATGGCCAAGGCCACGCGCGGTTGGTCGGCGGGGGCAAAGGCGGTGTAGAGCGAGTGGTCCCGCTGGTGCTCTTCCATCTTGCGGGCATCGTATTTGTCCTTCTGCCCGATGGTCACGGCCTGCGCGGTGCCGGTTTTGCCCCCGCTGATGTACCCCGCCCCGGCAAACACCCGGGTGGACGTGCCTTCTTGGGTCACACCCACCATGGCGCGGATGACGGTTTCCACATGGCTGGGGTTGAGCCTGAGGTCTTCCCCGGCGGGGCGCTCCATGGGGTGGCGCTGGCGGGAGACGGCATCCTCGGTGGCCAACCCCAGGTGGGGTTGAAACTTCACCCCGCGGTTGGCCAGCGTCGCGGTGGCCTGGGCCAGTTGCAGCATGGTGAAGGCGTTGTAGCCCTGCCCAATGCCCAGGGAGATGGTTTCGCCCGCGTACCAGCGCTGGTGTTCGGGCCGCCTGTAGGTTTTGCGCTTCCAGGCCTGACTGGGCAACACACCGCGAACCTCGCCTTTGAGGTCGATGCCGGTGATCTGGCCCAAACCGAGTGGTTTCATGAAGTCGTGGATGGCGTCCACCCCCAGGTCGTTGGCCAGCGAATAGAAATACACGTTGCTGGACTTGACGATGGCCCGGTGCAGGTCCACGGCCCCCAGTCCCTCGTCGCCGTGGCTGCGGAACTTGTGATCGCCAAACATCCAGTAGCCTGGGTCGTTGGTGATGGCTTGTGGGGTGCGTTTGCCGGTGGCCAGCGCGGCCAAGCCCATGAAGGGCTTGTAGGTGGACCCCGGCGGGTAAGTGCCTCGAAGGGCGCGGTTGAGCAGGGGCTTGTCGATGGACTCGTTGAGCATCTTCCAGTTGTCCACATCGATGCCGTCCACAAACAGGTTGGGGTCGAACGTGGGCTTGCTGACAAAGGCCAGCACCTCGCCGTTGCGCGGGTCCAGCGCCACCAAGGCCCCGCGCCGGTCACCGAACATGTCTTCCACCAGCTTTTGCAGCTTGATGTCCAGCGTCAGCACCACGGTGTTGCCCGGGGTGGCTGGGGTTCGGTCCAGGGTGCGCACGGCCCGGCCTCCGGCGGAGGTCTCGATCTGGTCGAAGCCCGCCAGGCCGTGCAGCTCGCGCTCGTAGCTCTGTTCGATGCCCAGCTTGCCGATGTACTCGGTGCCCCGGTAATTGGCCTGTTCGTCATCGGGCCAGTCGTCCATCTGCGCCTTCTCGGTGCGGTTGATGCGCCCGATGTAGCCCACCACATGGCTGGCCAGCGCCTGATAGGGGTACTGGCGGAAGAGTCGGGCCTTGATTTCCACCCCCGGGAACCGGTAGCGCTGGGCGGTGAAGCGGGCCACCTCCTCTTCGGTCAGGCGGGTGCGGATGGGCAGCGAGTCGAAGTTGCGCGACTCTTCCCGCAGGCGCTTGAAGCGCTTCTTGTCTCGGGGCTGGATGTCCACCACCTCGCCCAGTTGTTCGATGACCGTGTCCACATCGTCCACCTTGGACGGGGTGATCTCCAGCGTGAAGGCCGAGTAGTTGGTGGCCAGGGCAATGCCGTTGCGATCCAGGATGAGGCCGCGGTGCGGCACGATGGGCAGCACCGCGGTGCGGTTGCTTTCCGCCTGGGCCTTGAGGTCGGCGTGGCGGTGCACCTGCAAAAACAGGGCGCGGGCCACCAGCAGGCCAAAGGCTGCCAGCACCACCAGCACCGCCACCGCCACCCGCACCCGGAAGCGGGACAGGTCGGCTTCCACATCCCTCAAGGCCGTCATGGTGTTCTGGCGCTCACAGGGGGCGGTGTTTGTCGGGGTCGGGTGGACGGCGCTGCGGGGCCAGCAGCAGCACCGAGGCCACCGGCCACAGGGCGCCGGTCAGCACCGGGGCCAGCACCACCGACCATCCCGGGAACACCCCGCCCGACGCCAGGCGCAGCAGCACCACCAGCAACTGGGCCAGTGCAAACAGCGGCAGCACATGGACGGCCTGTGTCATGACCGGGAACCACAGCAGGCGCCGGTGGATGAACACCGCCAGGAAGCTCAGCACCGAGTAGGCCAGCGCATGCTGCCCCAGCAGGGCCGTGTGGTGCACGTCCATGGCCAGGCCAAAAACAAAGGCCGCGCCCACGCTCACGCGCAGGGGTTGGTGCACGTTCCAGAACACCAGCGTGAGCGCCAGCAGGTCAGGCACCCAGGCGGCGCGGCCCGCGCCCCCCATGTTGATGAGCATGTTGCCCAGCATGGCCAGGATGAGGCTGAGCCAGATGAACACCGGGTTGGCCGGGAGCAGCAGGGGTTGGCCGGGGCGCATGATCATGGTCAGGTCTCCGGTCAGTGGCTGGAACCCGGGCGGCTACCGCGTCCGGGGGGGGCGTCTCGACGGCCGCTGCGGTGCACTTCCGGCGCGGGGGGCGGGGGTTGTTGGGCCCCGGTGGGGGGCAACACCAGCACATGCAGCGTGGCGTCGGCGTGGGAGAACGGTTGGCACAGCACCCGGGCAAAGGCCGACTCGGCCCGGCGTTCCACCGAGGTCACCTTGGCCACGGGCAGCCCGGCGGGGTACACGCCATCGACGCCGCTGGTGCTGAGCACGTCGCCTTCCTGCACGTCGGCGTTGCCGGCCATGAAGCGCAGTTCCAGCTCCTGGCCACGGGTGCCCGCCTGGCCATAGGCCACGCTGCGCACGCCGGTGCGGGTGTTGAGCACGGGGATGGCCTGGTCGCGGTCGGTCAGCAGCGTCACCTCCGACACCAGGGGGTGCACCCGGGTCACTTGGCCCAGGATGCCGGATTCGTCCAGCACCGGCGACCCGGGCTCAATGCCCTGGGTGCTGCCCTGGTCGATGACGATGCGCTGCGCATACGGGTCGGCAGCGTCGTACAGCACCTGGGCGGTCCGCCCGTCCACGCGCAGCCGTTCACGCAGGCCCAGCAGGGCGCGCAGGCGCTGGTTCTCCAGCAGCAACTGATCAACCTGTCCCGCCCGTGCGGTCTGCTCGGTCAACTGCTGGATGGCGGCTTGTGCATGGAACTGGGCATCTTCCAGGGTCTGGAAGTGCTTTTGCACGGCCTCGCCCCACAACACCGGCTGGAGGGCGAGCCACTGCACAGGCGACAGCGCCGTGACCAGCACCGAGCGCAAGGCCTTGGTGACGGCAAACCGGTTGTCGGTTGCCATCAGCAGCACGGCCAGGGCGCTGAGCAGCAGCAGCTTGGACAGCGCCGACGGCCCTTGCTTGAAGAAGGGCGGGGGCGTTCGGTCCAGGGTGCCCAGTGGCATGAACGGAGGCGTCGGGCGGGGTCAGTGGGGGCGCTCGGGGGCCCGCTTCAAGGGCCGCCCGGAGGCGCTCACTCCGAGGTGAAGATGGTGCCCAGGCGCTCCATGCGCTCCAGGGCCATGCCACAGCCGCGCACCACGCAGGTCAGCGGTTCTTCGGCCACCAGCACCGGCAGGCCGGTTTCTTCGGCCAGCAGGCGGTCCAGGTCGCGCAGCAGGGCACCGCCGCCGGTCAGCATCATGCCGCGCTCGGCAATGTCGGCCCCCAGCTCGGGCGGGGTTTGTTCCAGCGCGGTCTTGACGGCCGAGACGATGTTGTTCAGCGGGTCGGTCAGCGCTTCCAGGATTTCGTTGGAGCTGATGGTGAAGCTGCGCGGCACCCCTTCGGAGAGGTTGCGGCCCTTGACTTCCATCTCCTTGACTTCGGAGCCGGGGAAGGCGGAACCGATGTTCTTCTTGATGGCTTCGGCGGTGGGCTCGCCAATCAGCATGCCGTAGTTGCGGCGGATGTAGTTGATGATGGCTTCGTCGAACTTGTCGCCGCCCACCCGCACACTGCCCTTGTAGACCATGCCACCCAGGCTGATCACACCCACTTCGGTGGTGCCGCCACCAATGTCCACCACCATGGAGCCACTGGCGTCCGACACCGGCAGGCCGGCACCGATGGCCGCGGCCATGGGTTCCTCGATCAGGTAGACCTCCGACGCTCCGGCACCCAGGGCCGACTCGCGGATGGCGCGCCGCTCCACCTGGGTAGAGCCGCAGGGCACGCAGATGATGATGCGCGGGCTGGGCTTGAAGGCCGAGCGGGGGTGCACCATCTTGATGAACTGCTTGAGCATCTGCTCGGTGACCGTGAAGTCGGCGATCACGCCGTCCTTCATGGGGCGGATGGCG
>DASUON010000434.1:0-2404 GCA_036276615.1 Burkholderiaceae bacterium | reverse complement strand
GGGCCACAAACAGGCGTGCGGCCAGCGCGGCCAGGGGCTGAAGCTGGTCCAGCCCCCAGGCCAGTCGGCCGTAGACGTTGGCCACGCGCCGCGCAGCGCCTGCCCAAGGGCGGGGCGGCATGGCCGTGGTGGTGGTGGTGGTGGCAGGGGATGGCATGGTCAATGTCCTTTCAGGGCGTAATGCCGGTCACCAGCCCCTGTTGCAGGGCCTGCGGCAACCAGCTGGCAAAGCCGGGGTCGGCCTGCTCCAGGGCGGCCAGCAGGCTGTCGCCGTTCAGCAGGGCCTGCACAAAGCGGGCGGTGTCCGGGGGAATGAACTGGCAGCGCACGGCGTGGGCGGGCCGCCACAGCAGCACATGGGTGGAGCGGGGCGCGGCCCAGTGGGTGGCGTCGGGGCCCAGCGCCAGCAAGGCTTGCGTGCGGGTGTGCGGGGCGGCGGCGATGGCGGTGTCGGCATCCGTGCCCTTGAGGGTGTGGGCGTGCCAGAGCGCGGCCACATCCCAGTCCAGCGTCAGCACCTGGGTGGCGGCGGCCCAGGCCAGGTGCAGGGTGGCGGGGTCGTCGGTGCTCAGGCGTTGCAGGCTGGCCAGCCCGTCGGCGGGCGGGGGCGCATCAGGAGCCGTTTGGGCGGTGTGCAGTGCCCATTCCAGCCGGGCCAGGTCGGGCAGCCAGGGCAGCGACGCCAACTGCGGGCTGGCGGCCATGAAGGCGGGCAGCGCATCGCCCCACCAGGCCAGGTCGCCCCGGGTGGGCGGGTGCGCATGCCACAGCGCCCGGGCCAGCTGGCCCATGCTGTCGGCGCTGATCACCTCGGTCACCACCGGGTGGGCGGCCACCAGCACGCGCTCGGCCAGGGCGTGGCCGTTGGATTGATAGGCTTTTAGGCCTCTTGCGCTTTCATCAAAAGCGCAAGCAGCTACTGAATTTATAGCATTGCATGTTTCGCGGGGTGGGGGCGTGCCGGACCAAATGGCGTCCAGCAGCGCCTGTTGCTGCGCCAGCAGACCCGTTGCGCTGTGGGGAGGGACCCGCCGGGTGAGCGCGTTCATGCCAGCGCCCCTTGGGCACTCGCCGCGGCTTGTGTGGCCTGGGGGTCAATGTCGGCGGCGGTGTCCGCCAGGGCCTGGCGGGCGTGCGCGTCGGCGCGGGCCACCTCGTCCAGCAGCACCGCCAGGTCGGGCACGTCGGTGTCCCACTCGATGAGGGTGGGCAGCGGCTGGTGACGGCCCCAGCGCCGCACGGCGTGGCGGTAGACGGCCCACACCGCATCGCAAACGCGGCTGCCGTGGTCGTCGATGACGATGTCGCCCGCGTGCACATGCCCGGCCAGGTGGATTTCGGCCACGGTCACGTCAGTCCCCAGCGCGTCCAGCCAGGCGGTGCAGTCGGCCAGCAGGCGCTGGGCCAGGGCGGGGTGGTGGGCCACGGCCTGCGGCGTGGGCGCACCGTGGGCATTGAGGGCGTTGACCATGAGGTTGTTCACGTCCACCAGCAGGTGGCAGCCGCTGCGGCGGGCCAGTTGGGTGAGGAAGTCGGGCTCGCTCCAGTCGCCCTGCGGCCATTGGATGTAGGCCGAGAGGTTCTCCACGGCGATGGGGCGGCGCAGCCGCTCCTGCACGCGCTGCACATTGGCCACCATGACGTGCAGGGCCTCGTGTGTCCAGGGCACGGGCAGCAGGTCGGCGGCATGGATGAGTTGGGCGCCACCCGCGGGGCCTCCGGGCGCCCCGCGGGTCACGGTCAACGGGGCGCGGGCAAAGCTGGCGTGGTCGCTCACGCGGACCGGGTCGGTACGCTCCACCAGCGCGGCCAACTGGTCCAGGTGCCACGGGTCCAGCCCGGCGGCCGACCCCAGCGACAGCCCCACCCCATGCAGGCTGATGGGGTAGGCCGCGCGGCCCTGGCGCAGCACTTCGGCGCTGGCCCCGCCGGGAGCAAAGAAGTTTTCGCTGTGCACCTCCAGGAAGTCCAGGGCGGGCCGTTCGGCCAGCACCTGGGCAAAGTGGGGGTGACGCCAACCCAGCCCGGCCATGGCATCAGCCCTTTTTGACCTTGGCCTTGGCTTCGTCCATGCTCAGGCCGCCCGCCTGTTTGCAGCTGCCCTTGGGCACAAACTTCCAGTCGCCCGCGTCCATGTCCATCTTGGCCTGCCCGGCGCAGGAATGGGTGCCGGCCAGGTTGGCGCAGTCGTTCTGCCCGGCCTTGGCAATGCCGAAGCACTTTTCCTTTTCCTGGGCGTGGGCGGGTGCAGCGGCCAGGCCCATGCCGATCACGGAGGCGGCGGTGAGGGCGATGAGGGCGCGTTTGTCAAGGTTCAAGGGGGTCATGAGGTGCATCTCCTGCGAGTGGTTGAAGGGATCAACCCCCGCGCTGCCAGAGGTGGCAACACGCGGTGGTTGCTCTT
>DASUON010000433.1:0-4469 GCA_036276615.1 Burkholderiaceae bacterium | reverse complement strand
TGCTGGTGGGCACCCCCATCGCCTGGTGGCTGGCCCGCTCCCGCGCGTGGTGGAAAGGCCCCGTGGGCGCGGTGGTGGCGCTGCCGCTGGTGCTGCCGCCGTCGGTGTTGGGCTTTTACTTGCTGCTGGCCATGGGCCCTCAAGGGCCGGTGGGGCAGTTCACGCAGGCGCTGGGCCTGGGGCTGCTGCCCTTCACGTTCTGGGGGCTGGTGGTGGCCTCGGTGTTCTATTCGCTGCCCTTCATGGTCCAGCCCCTGCAAACCGCCTTCGAGGCTGTGGGCGACCGCCCGCTGGAGGTGGCCGCCACGCTGCGCGCCTCGCCCCTGGATGCGTTTTTCAGCGTGGCCGTGCCGCTGGCGGCCCCGGGCTTCCTCACCGCCTCCATCCTCACCTTTGCCCACACCGTGGGCGAGTTCGGCGTGGTGCTGATGATCGGCGGCAACCTGCCCGGCGTGACCCGGGTCGTTTCGGTGCAGATCTACGACCATGTGGAGGCCCTGGAGTACGCCCAGGCCCACCGCCTGGCCGCGGTGATGCTGGTGTTTTCCTTCCTGGTGCTGCTGGCGCTGTACGCCTGGCGGCCCCAGACGCGCCGAGGGGGTGCGGCATGAGCGACATCGAAGCCCGCTTCCGCGTGGACTGGCCCGGCTTCTCGCTGGACGTGGACCTGAGCCTGCCCGGGCGCGGCATCACCGCGCTGTTTGGCCACTCGGGCTCGGGCAAAACCACGCTGCTGCGCTGCCTGGCCGGGCTGGAACGCGCCCCCCAGGGCCGCCTGGTGGTGGCGGGCGAGGTCTGGCAAGACGCCACCCACTGGCTGCCCACCCACCGCCGCCCCCTGGGCTACGTGTTCCAGGAAGCCAGCCTGTTCAACCACCTCACCGTGCTGGGCAACCTGCGCTACGGCCTACGGCGCTGCCCCGGTGTGCCCAGCGGCGGGCTGGACCAGGCCATTGACCTGCTGGGCATTGGCCACCTGCTGGACCGCAAGCCCCAGGGCCTGTCGGGCGGGGAACGCCAGCGCGTGGGCATGGCCCGCGCCCTGGCCATGCGACCGCGCCTGCTGCTGATGGACGAACCCCTGGCCGCCCTGGACCTGCCGCGCAAGCAGGAAATCCTGCCCTACCTGGAGCGCCTGCACGAGGAGCTGGACATCCCCGTGTTCTACGTCAGCCACGCCCCGGACGAAGTGGCCCGCCTGGCCGACCACCTGGTGGTGATGGACGCGGGCCGCGCCCGCGCCAACGGCCCGCTGGCCGACACGCTGGCCCGGCTGGACCTGCCCATCCAGTTGGGCGAAGACCTGGGTGCCGTCATCGACGGCACCGTGGGCGCGGTGGACGCCCCCTGGCACCTGCTGCGCGTGGACTTTGACGGCGGCAGCCTCTGGACCCGCGACCCCGGCCTGCCCGTGGGGCGGCGCGTGCGCGTGCGGGTGCTGGCCCGCGACGTCAGCCTGGCCCGCGAGCAACCGCTGCAAAGCAGCATCCAGAACGTGCTGCAGGGCCGGGTGGAAGCCCTGGGTGACGACGCTCACCCGGGCCTGATGCTGGTGCGCCTGCGCCTGGGGGCATCGGCCCTGGTGGCCCGCCTCACCCGCCGCTCGGCTGCGTTGCTGGACGTGGCCGAAGGGCAAACCCTGTGGGTGCAGGTCAAGTCGGTGGCCCTGCTGGAACAGACCCCGCCCACCCCCACCGGAGCCCCCCATGCCTGACGCCACCCTGCTCACCAGCGACCTCAAGCTGGCCGGACGGCTGGACGCCCGCTTCTTTGCGCTGCTGTCGGCCATTGACGCCACCGGCTCCATCAACCGCGCCGCCCGCACCGCGGGCTACAGCTACAAGGGCGCGTGGCTGCTGCTGGAGACCGCCGCCACCCTGGCCAGCACCCCGCTGATTGAAAGCGCCACCGGCGGCAAAGGCGGTGGCGGCACCCAACTCACCCCCGCGGCGCACGAACTGCTGGCCGCCTGGGCCACTTTGAAGCAAGCCAACCAGGCCTTCCTGCGCGAGCAGGAGGACTGGATCATTCAACAACCGGCCTTGGCCGGACTTTTAAGGCGCATGTCCATGAAAACCACCGCACGCAACCAATTTGCAGGCCGCATCACCGCCGTGGAAACCGGTCCCGTCACCTGCCAGGTGACCGTGGGGCTGCCCGGCGGGCAGGAAATCGTTGCCTCCATGACGGCCACCGCCGCCCAGCGCCTGAAACTGGCGGTGGGCAAAGAGGCCATTGCACTCATCAAGTCGTCCGCCGTGGTGCTGGTGACCGACTTTGCCGGCTACCAGCTCTCGGCCCGCAACCAGCTGGCGGGCACGTTGTCGCGCATCGACAAGGGTGCGGTGTCGTCGCTGGTGGTGCTGACGCTGCCCGGCGGCTCCACCGTGACCGCCAGCGTGACCAACGACGCCGTGGCCGCGCTGGACCTGAGCGTGGGCCAGGCCGCCACGGCGGTGTTCAAGGCGTATTCGGTGATGTTGGCGGTGGCGGGCTGAGCCTTCTTCGCCGCATGGGTGGCAACCCGGCCCGGGCAGCGGCGGGCTGGGCGCTCTGCGGTGGGGTGGGGGCTGGGATGCTGGCCCCTTCGGGGTTCCCTGTGATGCTCGCCAGGGGGCCTGGTGCGGCGGAACTCGCTGCGTTTTGCCTGAAGGCAAAACTCCGCTCAAACAGCCGCCGCAAGTCAGAGGTGGAAGCGGGCTGCGCCCGCTGCGGCCCCCTGGCTGCGCTTCTCGGCTGCGCATGTGCGCCCCCGCCCCAGAGCGCCCACCGCAGCGCCCCCACCGCCTGCGGCCACCCGTGGGTTGTGTGGGAAATCTCAAGCAAAAAGTGCCTCTGACGCTTTTAAATAAAGCGCAAGCAGCTATCAATATCGTAGTGATGTGCGGCGCAAACTCAGGCCCCGGCCCCGGCCATTGCTCCCGTGATGAACCAACAGCACTTCAGCGGGGTGGGGCGGGTGGGCTGTGGGGTGGGTGCCTTCGCCGGGGGCGAGGCGCACAGACCGTGGGGCGGGGTGCGCGCCCGCGCACCCTCCACTTCTGACTTGTCGCGGCTGTTTGAACGGAGTTTTGCCAACGGCAAAACGCAGTGAGTTCCGCGACGCCGCCCCACGGTCGAGCACCGCAGCGCAGTCCGCGCCAGCGGACCCCCGGCGAGGCACCCACCCCACAGCCCACCCGTCCCACCCCGCCGCGAGGACGTGTCCCATTCCCGACACACCACGTCCCACACCCGACAAAAGCGCACAGCAAAAGGCACCTTCCACCCCTGAACCCGCCTCCAAAAAGGCAGAACAGCCCCTGGCACGCCCTTTGCGTTATGTAGTTCACTACCATAAGCCTTCCCAAGGAGCTTCCCATGAGAGCCTTTTTCCGTTTCTGGCTGGCCTGTGCGCTGCTGTTGTCCAGCCTGGCCGCCCATGCCGACAAGATCACCGTGGCGGCGGCTGCCGACCTCAAGTTCGCCATGGACGACATCGTGGCCGCGTTCAAAAAAGCCAACCCCGCAGACCAGGTGGACGTGGTGTACGGCTCGTCGGGCAAGTTCCACACCCAGATTCAGCAGGGTGCGCCGTATGACCTGTTCTTTTCGGCCGACATCGGTTTTGTGCGCGAGCTGGCCAAGGCCGGTCTGGCCGCGTCCGAGGTCAAGCCCTATGCCGTGGGCCGCCTCGTGTTGTGGAGTGCCAGCCTGGATGCCAGCAAGATGACGCTGGCCAGCCTGGCCGATCCCAAAATCACCCGCATTGCCATCGCCAACCCCAAACACGCGCCCTATGGCAAACGCGCCGAAGAGGCGTTGCGCGCTGCCGGGCTGTGGGCCCAGGTGGAGCCCAAGCTGGTGTACGGCGAGAACATCGCCCACACCGCCCAGTTTGTGCAGACGGGCAACGCCCAGGTGGGCCTGATCGCGCTGGCGCTGGCGGTCAACCCGGAGCTGGCGCAAAAGGGCGGTTACGCGCTGGTGCCCGACCACCTGCACCAGCCGTTGGAGCAAGGCTTCATCGTCATCCAGCGTGCCAACCCAGCGGGTGGCAGCGCCCTGGCCCAGCGCTTTGCCACTTACATGGGCAGCCCCGCCGCCCGCGCGGTCATGACCCAATACGGTTTTGTGCTGCCCGGCGAACAGGCGGCCAAGTGAACCCGGAGCCCCCCCATGTTGTCCCCCAGTGACCTCCAAGCCCTGTGGCTGACCGTGCGCCTGGCCGCGGTGGTGACGCTCATCCTGCTGCTGGTGGGCACCCCCATCGCCTGGTGGCTGGCCCGCTCCCGCGCGTGGTGGAAAGGCCCCGTGGGCGCGGTGGTGGCGCTGCCGCTGGTGCTGCCGCCGTCGGTGCTGGGCTTTTACCTGCTGCTGGCCATGGGCCCCCAAGGGCCGGTGGGGCAGCTCACGCAGGCGCTGGGCCTGGGGGCGCTGCCCTTCACGTTCTGGGGGCTGGTGGTGGCTTCGGTGTTCTATTCGCTGCC
>DASUON010000432.1:0-3000 GCA_036276615.1 Burkholderiaceae bacterium | reverse complement strand
GCTGGGGAAGGAAACCGTCATTCCGGTCGGGGTGGCTCGGCGAACCTTCCTGACATTGCCCCTGGTGGCGCTGGCTGCCGTGGTGGCGGCGCTTGCATTGCTGCCGTTTCCTGGCAACCCGGTTCCGGCCCTGCCAGGCGACGTGATCTTGCTGCTGTACCTGCTGGAGGTGCCGGTGCTGTGTGAAGTGCTGGCGGGGTATGTGAGCCGCTCCATTTATGGTCAGGTGGCGGCCATGCGTGAAGCCCTGCTGGCATTGGCCTACAACCTTCCATTTCTGGTGGCGGTGATCGCCATGGCCTACCACGCCGACAGCTTCCAGATGCGGGCCCTGCAACAGGCCCCCTACAGCGCCTTGCACGTGGTGGCCGGACTGACCTTTTTGCTGGCGTTGCCTGCGCGGCTGAAGACCAACCCGTTTTCCATTGCAAACGCCGAGCACGAGATCGTGGGCGACGCCCTGGTGGAATACAGCGGCTCCGCACTGGCACTGTTCAAGCTGACCCATGCACTGGAACTGGTGCTGATCGGCGGACTGTTTGCCGTGGTGTTTGTACCGGCCACCCCATGGCCGCTGGTGACCAACCTGGTGTACGTGCTGGTGGGGTTCGGGTTGACCGCAGGCGTGAGCGTGCTGGCCGCAGGAACCGCACGGCTGCGCCTGTCACAGGCCTTTCGCTTGTATTGGGTCATGGGAGGTGTGGCGTCAGCCGCCACGCTGTTGGTGGCATGGATCCTCTGAACTCTGAAGGACACATCCATGGGCATTCTTGAAACCCTGTGGCGCAACCTGGCCTCGCCAGTGCGCACTCACCCCCCCAGCGGGCTGCCCGCGACACCGCAGCGATTCCGCGGCGCATTGACCCACGATGCCACCCGCTGCACCGCCTGCGGCACCTGTGCCTATGTGTGCGCACCCAAGGCCATTCGCTTTGAAGAGCACGCCGACCAATCGGTGTCGTGGACGTTCTTCATCGGTCAGTGCTCGTTTTGCGGGCTGTGCGAACAGAACTGCCCCACCTCGGCCATTGGCAACACCGCCGCACTGCCCGTCACCGCCCTGGGGGCAGAAAACGGCGGGTTGCGGTTGGAAAGCCGCATTGCGCGTGTGCCTTGCACCCGTTGCGGCAAGCTGCACGTTCCGCTGCCGGCGGACATGCAAACCCAACTGGGACACGGCAGCACCACGGACGCACCCCCCACAGAACAGGGCTATTGCCCGGAGTGTCGGGGCCACGCATTCAGCCAGCGCCTGCGCGATGCCTTCCTGAGCCCCACCAAGCCCCGCACCAACGGGGCAGGAGACATCGCATGAACAACCCCGCGTCCCCAGACCTGCAAGAGCGCTTGCAGGCGTTGCCCGGTGTCACCCAACTGAGTCACCACAACGGCGCGTGGTGGGCCAGCGGACCTGAGTTGGATGTCGCTGCCATGGCCGACTTGATGCACGCCATGGGCATCCGCATGGGCACCATCACGGCCGTGGCGCTGGGTCCGCAGGGTGAAACCCGCGTCTTGTACCACTGGCTGGCCGCCGCACAGTTCGTCAATTTTGAAACCGTCACCCGGGGGGGCGCATTGCCGTCGTTGGCCGCCAGCGTGCGCGCCGCCGCCTGGGCCGAAAGGGAGATTCACGACCTGTTTGGCGTCACGTTCATCGGGCACCCCAACCCGGCGCCACTGCTCAAGCCTGACGGTCTCGAAACCGGCCTGCTGCGTCAGGCGCTGTGCGGTCCAGCGGTGCTGGCCCGCTCGCCCACGCTGGGCTTGTGAACCACTGAGGACAACACTGACATGACCTACACATTCCCCCTGGGGCCCTACCACCCCGCATTGGAAGAACCGTTCAAGGTGCGCGTGCAATGCAAGGGCGAAGTGATTGAATCGGCCACGGTGGACGTGGGGTTCAGTTTTCGCGGCATCGAGCTGCTGGCGCAGAAACGCAATTGGATTGAGGTCATCACCCTCATCGAGCGGGTGTGTGGCATCTGCTCCAACACCCATACAAAAACCTTTTGCATGGCCGTGGAGAACATTGCGGGCATCGAAATCCCGAAGCGGGCGACGTACATCCGGCTGATCATGGCCGAGCTGGAGCGGCTGCACTCCCACCTGTTGTGGGCCGGGGTGGGCGCGGAAGACATTGGGTATCACTCGCTGTTCATGGAGGTGTTCAACATGCGCGAGCGTGTCATGGACACCCTGGAGCACATTTCGGGCAACCGGGTCAACTACGGCATGAACTGCATTGGCGGCGTGCATCGCGACATTCCCGACCCCACCCAGTACCTGCCCGTGCTCGATGCCTTGGAAAAGTCATTGAAAGACGTGGTGGTCCCCATCTTCACGCAAGACGCCACCGTGTTGGCTCGCACCCGCGGGAGTGGGGTTCTCAGCCGCAGCGCCGCGGTGGAATGGGCCGTGGTGGGTCCGGTGGCGCGCGCTTCCGGCGTGGACATTGATGTGCGCCGGGACCAGCCTTACCTGGCGTATGCCGAACTGGGATTCACCCCGGTGTTGTGCACCGAGGGGGACGTGCAGGCCCGGGTGGTGGTGCGTGCACTGGAAATGCTGGAGAGCGTCCGCCTGCTGCGCGAGGCACTCCAGCAAATGCCCCCGGGTCCGCTGCGGGCCACCTCTGGCATGCCCAACATCCCCCCCGGAGAAGCCACCGTTCGCACCGAGGCCCCACGCGGCGAGGCGTTGTACTACGTTGCCTCCGAAGGCGGAAACGGGCCTGCACGGGTCAAGATTCGCACCCCGTCGTTTGTGAACATTCCGGTGCTGGAAGCGATGCTGGTCGGCAACCCGTTGGCCGACCTGTCCATCATCCAGGCGTCCGTTGACCCGTGCATCTCCTGCACCGATCGCTGAACACCTGTTTCCGTTCATTCCACCCCAACCTCATCACCATGAAACACTTTTTGACCTTGTTGCTGCTTGTTGGAACTGCCTCGGCAGCATGCGCTCACACCGGGCACGGTGTGCAGGGGCTGCAGG
>DASUON010000431.1:0-6232 GCA_036276615.1 Burkholderiaceae bacterium | reverse complement strand
AGCGCATCGATCGTCGGCGTGGCCACGCCCACCCGCTGCGCCAGCTCGCGCACCGCGCCGACCAGGGCTTCCAGCTCCACCGGCCGGCCGGCCTCCACGTCCTGCAGCATGCTGGTCTTGAAGGCCCCCAGCTTGCGGGTCACGGCGTGGCGGTCTTCGGGCGACTGGTCAATGCCCAGTCCGATGCGCTGGCCGATGGCCTGGGCCTCCAGCATCACGTGGCTGCAAAAGCCGCGCACCAGCGGGTCGTCCAGGATGCGGTCGCAGGTGGCCCCGGTGAGGGCGGAGATGGGGTTCATGGTCATGTTGCCCCACAGCTTGAACCAGATGTCGCGCTGGATGCGCTCCGACACCGCGACGGCAAACCCCGCCTGCGTGAGCAGCGCGGCCACCGCCTGGGCGCGCGGGCTGGTGCCCCCGCCCGGTTCCCCCACGATGAGCTGGTTGTTGCGCACCGGCCCCAGTTGGCCGGGCCCAGGTTGCGAGGCGCTGAAGTGCACCACGCAGCCCAGCACGTGTGCGGCGGGGATGGCCTGGGCAATCCGGCCCTGCGGGTCCACCGATGTCAGCGCCATGCCTTCGCACGCCCCCGGCAGGCCGTGGAAGAACCACCAGGGCAGGCCGTTCATGGCCACCAGCACGGTGGTGTGTGGGGCCCGCATGGCCTGCACGGCGGGGGCCACGGCGGCCAGGGCCGGGCCTTTGACGGCGATGACGATCAGGTCTTGCGGCCCCAGCTCGGCGGCCTGGTCGCTGGTGTGCAGGGCCTGGGGCGGCAGGTGTTGGGGGGTGCCCTGCGCGTCGGTCCAGGCCAGGCCCAGGGTGCGCAGCTGCCGCAGCGTTTCGCCCCGCGCCAGGGCGCTGAGTTGAACCTGGCCCTCGGGCAGGTGCTGGCCCAGCCAGGCGGCAAAGGCACTGCCAATGGCCCCCATGCCCACGATGGCGATGCGTTTCAGTTCCGGTCCAGGTGCTGAGGTGTTCATGGGCCGGGATGATAGGCAAGGTGGTTTTGCCGATGGTGGATTGGTGACAATGGCGATTCTGTTTCGAGAGTCATTTTTCATGCCTTTTTTGAGAGACGAAGCCAAGCTCCCCCGACTGCACCTGGTGGGGTCGGTGCTGGTGGTGCTGGCCGTCACCTTGACGCTGGCCGTTTTTTTCTCGTGGCAAAGCGCCCGCGAGCAGGCGGCGTCGCTGGACCGCATCGACCAGGCCATCAGCACCCAGCAACGTTCGCGGTTGGATGCCGAAATGACGTCTGCGCTGGGCTACCTGGCGTTCACGCGGTCGCGGACCGACGCCATCCTGCGCCGGGCGCTGGTGGAGCGGGTGGACAGCGCGGTGCAGATGATGGAGGCCATCCACGCCCGCGAGTCGGATCGCAAGCCCGTTGCCGAGGTGCAGCGGTCCATCCTGGAAGCCTTGCGCCCCATGCGGTTTTTCGATGGCCGGGGCTACTACTTTGTGGACGGCATGGATGGGCGCTTTCTGCTGCTGCCCACGGCCCCCAAATTCGAGGGCAAGGACGGCATCAACAACCGGGACGACACGGGCCACTTCATCATGAAGGGCTTGATCGACGCCGCACGCCAACCCGTGGGCGAGGGGTTCTCCCGTTACCGGTGGTACCGCCCCGACCAACCCACCGTGATGGCCGACAAACTGGCCTATGTGCGGCACTTCGCCCCCTACGACTGGCTGGTGGGCACAGGGGACTACAACCACGAGTGGGAGGAGATGCAAAAGAAGGAGGCCATGGCCCGCCTGCGCGCGTTGCAGTTTGGTCAAAGCGGACGTGTCGGGGTGATGGACATGCACGGGCGATTGCTGCACAGCCCGTCGGAACCCGCCTTGGAAGGTCGAGAAATGGCCGACATGCCCGCCTATGCCCAGGAGGTGATGGCGCGTGCCAAGGCCTTGGCCGAAGGCGGTGGGGGCTTCATGGCCTACCAGTGGCCCCATCCCAAGACCGGGCAGATGGCCCCCAAAACGGCGCTGGTGCGTGCCTTTGAGCCGTGGGGCTGGGTGCTGCTGGTCACCATGTTTGACGACGAGTTGCGCGAAACCGTGGCCCAACAGCGGCAACTGCAAGCGCAAGGCAGCCAGGAGCGCAACTTCCAGACCTCGCTGGCCGTGCTGCTGGCGCTGTGCCTGGGGGTGCTGAGCTCGTGGGCGTTTTCCATCTGGCTGCACCGCCTCATCGAAGGCTACCGGGCCGAGCGGCAGAAAACCGAGGCCGATCTGCGCATTGCAGCCACCGCGTTCGATGCGCAGGAGGGCATTTTTGTCACCGACGCGCAGAATCACATCCTTCGGGTCAACCCGTCGTTCACCCACATCACGGGGTTCAGCGCCGAGGAGGCCGTGGGCCAGCGGCCCAGCCTGTTGTCGTCGGGGCGGCACGACGCGGCGTTTTTCCAGAAAATGCACGAGGAGCTGCGTGCACAAGGGCATTGGGCCGGGGAAATCTGGAACCGCCGCAAGAACGGCGAGGTGTTCCCGGAGTGGCTGACCATCACGGCGGTCAAGTCACGGTCCGGCGATGTCACCCACTACGTCAGCACCCTGACCGACATCACCCAGCGCAAGGCCGCGGAGGATGAAATCCGCAACCTCGCCTTTTTCGACCCCCTCACGCAACTGCCCAACCGGCGGCTGTTGATGGACCGCTTGCAGCGGGCGCTGACGTCCGCCCAGCGGGGCGGGCACCGGGGGGCGGTGATGTTCATTGACCTGGACAACTTCAAACTGGTCAACGACACGCTGGGGCACGACAAGGGCGACGAGTTGCTGCAGGAGGTGGCCAGCCGTTTGTTGTCGGTGCTGCGTGAAGGCGACACGGTGGCTCGCCTGGGCGGCGACGAGTTCGTGGTGATGCTGGAAGACCTGACCCCCCGCTCCGACGAGGCCGCCGCCCATTGCCGCCGCCTGGGCGAGAAGATCCTGGCCGAAATCTCCAAGTCCTACCTGCTTGCCGGGCAGACCATCGTGGGCTCGTGCAGCATTGGGGTGACCCTGTTCGGCGAGAAGACCTGCACCGCCGACGAACTGATGAAGCAGGCCGACCTGGCCATGTACAAGGCCAAGGCCGAGGGGCGCAATGCGATGCGCTTTTTCGACCCGGCCATGCAGGCCTCCGTCATGGCCCACATGGCGCTGGACAAGGATTTGCGCCAGGCCATGGCGCTGAACCAACTCATGCTGCTGTACCAACCTCAGTTCAACCGGGCGGGGCGCATGGTGGGGGCGGAGGCCCTCATCCGCTGGCAGCACCCGCAGCGCGGCATGGTGTCTCCATCCGAGTTCATCCCGCTGGCGGAAGACACGGGTCTGATCGTGCCCATGGGCCAATGGGTGCTGGAAAGCGCCTGCGAGGCCCTGGCCCAGTGGTCCGGGCAGGCGGCCACGGCTGGCCTGTTCTTGTCGGTCAACGTCAGCGGGCGCCAGTTGCGCCAGCCCGACTTTGTGCAGCAAATCCTCAACGTTCTGGCGGTCACCCAGGCCCCCGCCCACCGGCTCAAGCTGGAGCTGACCGAGAGCCTGCTGCTGGACAACAAGGACGACACCATCGCCAAGATGTCGGCCCTGAAGGCGCACGGCGTGGGGTTTTCGCTGGACGACTTCGGCACGGGGTATTCGTCGCTGGCCTACCTCAAGCGCTTGCCGCTGGACCAGCTCAAGATCGACCAGTCGTTTGTGCACGACGTGGCCACCGACGACAAGGACGCCGCCATCGTCCGCACCGTGGTGGCGCTGGCCGAAAGCCTGGGCCTCAACGTCATTGCCGAAGGGGTGGAGACCAGCGAGCAGCGCGATTGCCTGGCCACCCATGGCTGCCTGCACTACCAGGGTTACCTCTACGGCAAGCCTTGCGCCCTGGGCGAATTGCCTGTGCACACGGGATGACGCCAGGGCACCGATAAAATCGGCGGCTCCGTTCAGAACAGCCCCATCCGCCATGACGACCCATTTCACCGTCGCCGAGATTCGAAAATCTTTCCTCGACTTCTTTGCCTCCAAAGGCCACACGGTGGTGGCGTCCAGCCCCCTGGTGCCTGGCAACGACCCCACGCTGATGTTCACCAACAGCGGCATGGTGCAGTTCAAGGACGTGTTCCTGGGCACCGACAAGCGCAGCTACGTGCGCGCCGCCTCCGTGCAAGCCTGCCTGCGCGCCGGGGGCAAGCACAACGACTTGGAGAACGTGGGCTACACCGCCCGCCACCACACCTTCTTTGAAATGCTGGGCAACTGGAGCTTTGGCGACTACTTCAAGCGCGAAAGCCTGAAGTGGGCCTGGGAGCTGCTGACCGAGGTCTACAAACTGCCCAAGGAACGCCTGCTGGCCACCGTTTACGCCGAAGATGACGAGGCCTACGACATCTGGACCAAGGAAATCGGCCTGCCCGCCGACCGCGTCATCCGCATTGGCGACAACAAGGGCGGGCGCTACAAGTCCGACAACTTCTGGATGATGGCCGACACCGGCCCCTGCGGCCCCTGCTCGGAAATCTTCTACGACCACGGCGACCACATTCCCGGCGGCCCACCCGGCAGCCCCGAGGAAGACGGCGACCGCTTCATTGAAATCTGGAACAACGTGTTCATGCAGTTCGAAATGCATGAAGACGGCTCCGTCACCCCGCTGCCCGCGCCCTGCGTGGACACCGGCATGGGCCTGGAGCGGCTGGCCGCCATCCTGCAAGGCGTTCACAGCAACTACGAAATCGACATTTTCGACCGCCTCATCAAGGCCGCCGCCCGCGAAACCGCGCATGGCGACCTGAGCAACCCCTCGCTCAAGGTCATTGCCGACCACATCCGCGCCACCTCGTTCCTCATCAGCGACGGCGTCATCCCCAGCAACGAAGGCCGCGGCTACGTGCAGCGCCGCATCATCCGCCGCGCCATCCGCCACGGCTACAAGCTGGGCCAGAAGACCCCGTTCTTCCACAAGCTGGTGCCCGACCTGGTGGCCCTGATGGGCGACGCCTACCCCAACCTGGCCGCCAACGCCCAACGCATTGCCGACGTGCTGCAGGCCGAGGAAGAGCGTTTCTACGAGACGCTGGCCAACGGCATGGAAATCCTCGATGTGGCAATTCAACAGATTGAGTTGGAGTCGGCCCAAAAGGAAATAGAACAAAACTTGGCGGCTAAGTCGGTATCGCCACCGAAGTCTGAATGGCGTGTTCTTTCCGGTGAAGTTGCCTTCAAGCTGCACGACACCTACGGCTTCCCGCTGGACCTGAGCGCCGACGTGTGCCGCGAGCGCGGCCTGAGCGTGGACGAGGCCGGCTTCAACGCCGCCATGGAGCGCCAGAAGGCCCAGGCCCGTGCCGCGGGCAAGTTCAAGATGGACAAGGCGCTGGACTACAGCGGCGCAGGCAACACCTTCGTGGGTTACGAGCAGTTGCAGCAAACTGCAAAAGTGCTAGCAGTCTATGTAGATGGAACCAGCGTGGAGGCCATCAAACATGGCCAAAACGGCGTGGTGGTGTTGGACACCACCCCGTTTTACGCCGAAAGCGGTGGCCAGGTGGGCGACTGCGGCGTCATCCGTGCCGGCAGCGCCTGCTTTGACGTGGCCGACACGCAAAAGATCAAGGCCGACGTGTTCGGCCACCACGGCACCCTGACCGAGGGCACGCTGGCCGTGGGCGACACCGTCACCGCCCTGGTGGACACCGCCGCCCGCGCCGCCACCGCCCGCAACCACAGCGTCACCCACCTGATGCACAAGGCCCTGCGCGAAGTGCTGGGCAGCCACGTGCAGCAAAAGGGCAGCCTGGTCGATCCCGAGAAAACCCGCTTCGACTTTGTGCACAACGCGCCCATGACCGATGGCCAGATCCGCGAGGTGGAGCGCCTGGTCAACGCCGAGATCCTGGCCAACGCCGCCACACAAGCGCGGGTGATGGACATTGAAGGCGCCAAGGCCACCGGCGCCATGATGCTGTTTGGCGAAAAGTACGGCGACAGCGTGCGGGTGCTGGACATCGGCTCCAGCCGCGAACTGTGCGGCGGCACCCACGTGCAGCGCACGGGTGACATCGGCGCCTTCAGCATCACCGCTGAAGGGGGCGTGGCCGCCGGCGTGCGCCGCGTCGAGGCGGTCACCGGCGACAATGCCCTGGCCCTGGTGCAGCAGCAGCAGGCCCTGATCGGGGAAGCGGCTGCCGCGCTCAAGGCGCAGCCCCAGGAACTGGTGGCCAAGGTGGCCCAGGTGCTC
>DASUON010000430.1:0-2403 GCA_036276615.1 Burkholderiaceae bacterium | reverse complement strand
GCAAGAAGAACGGCCTGTTCGACGACCGTTGGGCCCCGATGTGGGTGGTGGACTTCCCCATGTTCGAATACGACGAGGAAGACGACCGCTGGACGGCGGTGCACCACCCCTTCACCGCGCCCAAGGACGGCCACGAGGACTACATGGTCACCGCGCCCGAGAAGTGCATCTCCAAGGGCTACGACATGGTGCTCAACGGCTGGGAAATCGGTGGCGGCTCCGTCCGCATTCACCGCGCCGACGTGCAGCAGAAGGTGTTCGACGCCCTCAAGATCACGCCCGAAGAAGCCCAGCTCAAGTTCGGCTTCCTGCTCGACGCCCTGCAATACGGTGCGCCCCCGCACGGCGGCCTGGCCTTCGGTCTGGACCGCATCGTCACGCTGATGACCGGGGCCGAGTCCATCCGCGACGTGATCGCCTTCCCCAAGACCCAGCGCGCTCAGTGTCTGCTGACCCAGGCCCCCAGCCCGGTGGACGAAAAGCAGCTGCGCGAACTGCACATCCGCCTGCGCAACGTGCAACAGCCCGCCTGACCGGGCGGACGCCCGTGAACGGGCTGCACGCGTACACGCCAGCCGCCTTCGGGCGGCTTTTTTTTGGGGTCTTTGATCCAGGACGACCGCAGGCCACTTCCGAGGGGCTATCCTGAAACTCCTTTCTCACTCAACCGGGAGCACTTCATGACCACCGACACCCTTGACACCACCCAGGCCCGCGAGCGTTTGGTTGCCGACCTCAAAAAGGTCATCGGCGACGCCGAGGAACTGCTGCAAGCCACGTCCGGCAGCACCGAGGCCAAGGTGGTGGCCCTGCGCGAACGCATGACCGAAAGCCTGATGGTCGCCCGCCACAAGCTGTTGGACGCCGAAGAAGCCCTGGTGGCCAAGACCAAACAAGTGGCCCGCGCCACCGACGACTATGTGCACGAACACCCCTGGAAAGCCGTGGGTGCAGCGGCGGGCTTTGGCCTGATCGTCGGCTTGCTGCTGGGCCGCCGTTGACCCTGACGGAACACCCATGACCACCGACACCTCCGACGACCCGGGGTCCGTGCCGCTGACCCGCGCCCTGCGGGGCGTGGTGGACCACGGCCTGGCGCTGTGCCAAGTGCGCCTGGAACTGCTGGGGGTGGAAGCCCGCGAGGCCTTGGGCCACGCGGTGGCGGTGCTGTCGTGGCTGTTCGTCGCGGCGGTGGCGCTGGCGGTGGGGCTGGTGTTCGTGTCGGTGTTGATCACGGTGGCGCTGTGGGACCAGCACCGCCTGCTGGCCCTGATGGCGTTTTCGGTGCTGTTCCTCACCGTGGGGGGCGGGGCGGTGTGGCAGGTGCAACGGCTGTTGCGCCACACCACACGGCCGTTCTCGGCCAGCGTGGCCGAGCTGCGGGCAGACCGGGAGCGCCTGCGCCCGCGGTCGCCAGCCGGGCCATCCACCTGAGGCGGGGGCGTCGGTCATGCCGTCTTCTGCAGCCCCTGCGTTGCCCACCCTGGCCGAACGCCGCCAAGCGCTGCTGGTGAGTTCTGCGCTGCTGCGTGAGCAACTGGCGGCAGACGTGGAGGCCCTGGCCCCGCTGGGGATGGTGGCCAACCAGGTGCAGGACGGCGTCCTGTGGGTGAAGCGCCATCCCCTGTGGGTGGGGGCCGCCGTGGCCCTGCTGGTGGCGTGGCGCCCGCGCAAAACGCTGTCTGCCGGGTGGCGGCTGTGGGGGTGGTGGCAAACCGCCCGGCGTTGGATAGATTTCATCAAGAAAATGAGGGCCTAGCGCTTTTTCTGTCTTGAAAGATTGCTACAAAATTCCTCAGTCGGTGTTGGTGGTCATCCACACGCCCGCGTGGGACGTGTTGTTGCTGGAGCGGGCCGATCACCCCGGGTTTTGGCAGTCGGTCACGGGTTCCAAAGACCACGTGGACGAGCCCTGGGCCGACACCGCCGCTCGCGAAGTCTGGGAAGAAACCGGCTTGCGGACCGATGCGCCGGGTCATGTGTTGACCGATTGGCGGCTGGAGAACACCTATGCCATCTACCCCGAATGGCGCCATCGGTACGCACCGGGGGTGGATGTCAACCGGGAACGGGTGCTGGGCCTGTGCGTGCCTGCCCCAAGCCTGGTGCGGCTGAGCCCGAGGGAACACACGCAAAGCCTGTGGTTGCCATGGCTGGAGGCTGCAGACCGGTGCCATTCGGCATCCAACGCCGAGGCCATCCTGTGGCTTCCGCGTCTGGGACAGGCGTGACTACGTCCATCGGGAACGCACCCTTCGATCGGTGGGGGGCGTTCCTGCTGATCCAGATCCACGGCGAGGCTAAGCGTTGCAGGTGCAAAGCCGCCCCAGCGTTCACGGCGTGTGATGGCATCATGGCTGCATGAGCACCTTGCCGTCGCTGCGCATTGCCACCTACAACATC
>DASUON010000429.1:0-3127 GCA_036276615.1 Burkholderiaceae bacterium | reverse complement strand
TGCAGCCGTCCCTCGCGCTTGAGGGCCGCGCCCACGGTGTCCCAGTCCAGCCCGGCCTGGGTGGCGATGTCGCGCAGGGCCAGCACCACGCCTTCTTCCATGGCCTTCAAGCCGCAGACGTAGAAGCAGGCGTTGGGGTCGGCCAGCAGCGCGGCCAGGTCGGCAGCGCGTTCGCGCAGGGCATCCTGCACATAACGCTTGGGTTTGCCCGCTTCGCGCGAGAAGGCAAAGTTGATGTCGATGAAGTCCTTGGGCAGGTTCTGCAGCGGGCCGAAGTACGGCAGCTCCGCCGGGGTGCGGGCCCCGAAAAACAGCATGAGCTTGCCGGACTCGGGGCCACACGCTGCGGCGCTTCGGTCGGCGCTTTGCAGCGCCTTTTGGCGCAAGCGCCGCCGCCACTCGGTCATGGCGCGCATGGGGGCGCTGCCGGTGCCGGTGCAGATCATCACGATGTGGCTCTTGGGGTGGTTGGGCATCAGGAAGCTGGCGCCGAACGGGCCGATGACCTGCACCTTGTCGCCCACCTGGAGGTCACACATGTAGTTGCTGGCCACGCCGCGCACCGGCTGGCCCTGGTGGTCTTCCAGCACACGCTTGATGGTGAGCGACAGGTTGTTGTGCCCCGGGCGCTCGCCGTTGCGCGGGCTGGCAATGGAGTATTGCCGCGCATGGTGGGGCTTGCCGCTGGCGTCCACCCCGGGCGGGATGATGCCGATGCTCTGCCCCTCCAGCACGGGAAACGGCATGGCCCCGAAGTCCAGCACGATGTGGTGGGTGTCGTAGTCCATGCCGGCCTGCTTGCCCACCTCGGTCACGCGCAGGTTGCCGACCACCGTGGCTTCCACCGTCTTCTGTTGGGCCTTGGGGCCGTACAGGTGGGTGTAGGCGTGGGCCGCCGACCAGGGCGGCACCGTGGCACCGTACTGGGCGCTGTTGAAGGCGGCATCCGCGCCCGCGTCCAGCCCCGGGGCGGTGGCGTCTTCGGGGGGCGCTTCGGCCCCCGAGGCATCTGCCGTGGTGGCAGCGGCAGCCCCCAGCGCGGCCAGTTCCGCGGCGCTCAGCTCCGCCGGGAGCACGTCCCAGCCCAGCTGTTCGTCCAGCGTGTAGGCGCGGGCCTTGGGCACGCGGCGGTAGTTGTCGATGCTGCCCGTCGGACACGGCGAGATGCAGTCGTTGCACCAGTTGCATGTGTCCACATCCACCACGTAGTTGCGCGAATCGTGGGTGATGGCCCCCACCGGGCAGATGGATTCGCAGGTGTTGCAGCGGATGCAGATTTCGGGGTCGATCAGGTGTTGCTTGACGACCTGGGCTTCGCTCATGTCCATGGCGGTTCCTGTGGAGGCGGAATCAGTTGAAACGCACGTACTCGAACTCGACCGGCTGGCGGTTGATGCCCAGCACCGGCGGCGCGATCCAGTGGGCGAATTTGCCGGGCTCGACCACGCGGCCCATGAGGCTGGCCACAAAGGCGCGGTCGGCCTCGGAGGGCAGCCACTGGTCGCGGTGGGCGTTCCACTCGGCCTCGCTCACCACGCGGCCATCGGGCGACACCTTCACGCCCTTCAGGCTGCCGATGTTGCGGTGGAAGGCCTTGTGCGGCACGCTCAGGCGGAAGGGGATGCCCGCCTTCTCGATGATCTTGTTCCAGCGCTCCACGCCGCCAATGCTGTCCTTGATGTAGTCGTCGCGCAGCACCTCGTTCAGGGCGTTGAGCATAGGCACTTCCTTCTCGCCCAGCTGGCCGTTCTTGACCTCCAGCACGCGGTAGCTCTGGCCGCGCAGCTGGTGGTCGTCGGTGCGCTTGCCTTCTTCGAAACGGCCCTTCAGGCCGGTGCTGTAGAAGGTGGCGGCGTTGGACGATTCATCGGCCCCGAACAGGTCGATGGTCACGCTGAAGTGGAAGTTCAGGTAACGCTGGATGGTGGGCAGGTCGATCACCCCGGCGGCACGCAGCTTGGCGGGGTCGTCGGTTTTCAGCTCGTTCATCACCTGGCAGGTGCGGTTGATGACGCGGCCCACGCCCGATTCGCCCACGAACATGTGGTGTGCCTCTTCGGTCAGCATGAACTTGGTGGTGCGGGCCAGGGGGTCGAAGCTGCTCTCGGCCAGGGCGCACAGCTGGAACTTGCCGTCGCGGTCGGTGACGTAGGTGAACATGAAGAAACTCAGCCAGTCGGGCGTTTCTTCGTTGAAGGCTTCGAGGATGCGGGGGTTGTCGGTCTGGCCGCTGCGGCGCTCCAGCAGGGCTTCGCCTTCTTCGCGTCCGTCCTTGCCGAAGTACTTGTGCAGCAGGTAGACCATGGCCCACAGGTGGCGGCCTTCTTCCACGTTCACCTGGAACAGGTTGCGCAGGTCGTACTGGCTGGGGCAGGTCAGGCCCAGGTGGCGCTGCTGCTCCACGCTGGCGGGCTCGGTGTCTCCCTGGGTGACGATGATGCGGCGCAGGTTGGCACGGTATTCGCCGGGCACGTCTTGCCAGGCGTCTTCACCCTTGTGGTCACCGAAGTGGATCTTGCGGTCCTTCTCGGCGGGGTTGAGGAAGATGCCCCAGCGGTAGTCGGGCATCTTCACGTGGCCGAACTGGGCCCAGCCTTGCGGGTCCACGCTGACGGCGGTGCGCAGGTACACGTCGAAGTTGTGGCTGCCGTTGGGCCCCATGTCCTGCCACCAGTCCAGGTAGTTGGGCTGCCACTGCTCCAGGGCGCGCTTCAGGGTGCGGTCTTCGGCCAGGTTGACGTTGTTGGGGATTTTTTCGCTGTAGTCGATGGTGGACATGCTGCGTCTCCAGGGTGTTTGATTGCTATTGAATGTGTAGCTGCGTGCGCTTGTTCTGAAAGCGTCAGACCCGATTCCAGTCGAAAGCGGCCTTGTCGCCCTTGCCGTAGACCTTGAGCGCCCCCTTCTCGCCCACGGCGTTGGGGCGCTGGAAGATCCAGTTCTGCCAGGCGGTCAGGCGGCCGAACACGCGGGTCACCATGTTTTCCTGGCCGTTGAAGCGCAGGTTGGCTTCCATGCCGGTCAGGGCGTCGGGGCTCATGGCCACACGTTCTTCGATGGCGATGCGCACTTCGTCGTCCCAGTCGATGTCGTCGGGGTTGCTGGTGACCAGGCCCAGTTCAAAGGC
>DASUON010000428.1:0-18083 GCA_036276615.1 Burkholderiaceae bacterium | reverse complement strand
AAGTCGCGGGTCAGCGGGCGCGATTCGGCGTCTTCACGCACCTCGGCCAACGAGCGGGACTGAAGGGCCGCGGCGATTTCCTCGCGCTTGGTGGCCACGATTTTTTGCAGGATGTCACTCATGGTGGGTCGGGGTGGAGGTGGAAGAACGGTCGGAAGAAGCCGGGGCGTCCATCCCCGGCGGTGGCGGCGCTTGCAGCACCTTGCGGATCACCCGGTGCATGACCCACGCCACCACCAGGAACAGGGCCGAGATGCCCAGCGCGATCCAGGTGCCGGGGTCGGCCCACAGGTGTGCGGGCATGTCAGACCCCGGGCTGGAGCGACAGGCCAAAAGCCACCAGCTCGTCCAGTTTGGCCTTGGCCGCACCGGAGTCCAGCGCCTGCTGGGCCAGGCGCAAGCCGTCCACCAGGGTGGGGGCCACGTTGGCGGCATACAGGGCCGCGCCCGCGTTCAGGGCCACGATGTCGCGGGCCGGGCCGGGCTGGTTGTCCAGCACGGCCAGCAGCAGCGCCTTGGATTGCTCAGGGGTTTCCACCCGCAGGGCGCGGTTGCTGGCCATGGTCAGGCCAAAGTCCTCGGGGTGGATTTCGTATTCGGTGACTTCGCCGTTGCGCAACTCGCCCACCAGGGTGGATGCGCCCAGCGAAACCTCGTCCATGCCGTCGCGGCCATACACCACCACCGCGTGTTCGGCCCCCAGGCGCTGCAGGGCGCGCACCTGGATGCCCACCAGGTCTTCGTGGAACACACCCATCAGGATGTTGGGCGCTCCGGCGGGGTTGGTCAGCGGGCCCAGGATGTTGAACAGCGTCTTGATGCCCAGCTCGCGCCGCACCGGGGCCACGTTTTTCATGGCCGGGTGGTGGTTGGGCGCGAACATGAAGCCCAGCCCCGTCTGCGCGATGCAGCGGGCAATGGCGTCGGGCGGCATGTTGATGTTGACGCCCAGGCTCTCCAGCACGTCGGCGCTGCCGCTTTTGCTGCTGACGCTGCGCCCGCCGTGTTTGCTGACCCGCGCCCCGGCCGCCGCGGCCACGAACATGGAACAGGTGGAAATGTTGAAGGTGTGCGAACCGTCACCGCCCGTGCCCACGATGTCCACCAGGTGCGTGGGGTCGGCCACCTGCACCTTGGTGGAGAACTCGCGCATCACCTGCGCGGCGGCGGTGATTTCGCCAATGGTCTCCTTCTTGACGCGCAGGCCGGTGATCAGCGCCGCGGTCATCACGGGCGACATCTCGCCGCTCATGATGAGGCGCATGAGGTGCAGCATCTCGTCGTGGAAGATCTCGCGGTGCTCGATGGTGCGCTGCAGCGCCTGCTGCGGCGTGATGGGCGAACGATGGGGCATGGGGGTCTCCAAACAATCGGTACAGAGGGAAGCGGAAGGGATCAGCCCTGGGGCGATTCTGTCAGCGCCAGCTTGACGCCAAAGCCGATGAACATGGCCCCGGCCACGCGGTCCAGCCAGTGCAGGCGCTGCTGGAACGCCGCCAACTTGCGGGCCGCGTGCGCCGCCAGGGCGGCAAAACCCAGGTTGACCGGCAGGGAGTTGAGGTTGAACAAGGCCCCCAACAGCAGGAAGCTCAGGGTCTTGTGGGGAGCCTCCGGCGCAATGAACTGGGGCACAAACGCCAGGAAGAACAAGGCCACCTTGGGGTTGAGCAGGTTGGTCCACAGGCCTGAAAAAAACGCATCTTTTTGGCTTGTAGCGCTTTTGAATAAAGCGTGAGCAGCTTCTTTTTCAGGAGCAACCTTGGGCGATGCACGCAGCAGTTGCCAGCCCGACCAGAACAGGTAGGCCGCGCCCACCCACTTGAGCAGCGTGAAGGCGGTGGCCGAGGTGGCCATCAACGCCCCCAGGCCCAGCGCCGCGGCGGCCACATGGACAAAGCAGGCCGCCGTCACGCCCAGCGTGGCCCAGGCCCCGGCGCGAAACCCGCCCCGCGCCGCCTGGGTGGTGATGCACAACACGTCCGGTCCCGGCGTGAGGTTGAGCAGCCAGCCCGCCAGCACGAACCAGCCCAAATGCTCCACGCCGCTCATGCGGACGCTCCAAAAAACCGCCGCACCGCGGCCACCGCATGGGCCACGCCCGCGGCGTCCACGTCCAGGTGGGTGACAAACCGCAGCCGGTACAGGCCAGTGGCCCGCACCCCCTGCCCCTGCAGGTGCGCCAGCAGGGCCGCGCCACGGTCGCGGGCCTCGCCCTCCAGGTCGACGAACACGATGTTGGTGTCGGGCGCCTCCACCTTCAGCCCGGGCAGGCCGCACAGCCCGTCGGCCAGTTGGCGGGCCAGGGCATGGTCGTCGGACAGGCGGGCGATGTGGTGGTCCAGCGCGTACAAGGCGGCTGCGGCCAGCATGCCGGCCTGGCGCAGGCCGCCCCCGGCCATCTTGCGCGCCCGGTGCGCCCGGGCGATGAAGTCGCGCCCGCCGCACAGCACCGAACCCACCGGCGTGCCCAGGCCCTTGCTGAAGCAGACCGACACGCTGTCAAACCCCTGCACGATGCGCCGCGCCTCGGCCCAGATGGCGTCGGCCGACGGGCGTTCACCCGCCGTCTGGGCCGTCAGGACCGTCTGTGCCGCCGCCTGGGCGGTGGCGGCGTTGAACAGCCGAGCGCCATCGAGGTGGGTGGACAGGCCCCGGCCATGCGCCAGCGCGGTGGCCGCATCCAGGTAGGCCTGCGGCAAGCGCTTGCCGCCCAGGGTGTTTTCCAGCGCCAGCAGGCGGCTGCGGGCAAAGTGGGCGTCGTCGGGTTTGACGGCGGCCTCGATGTCGGCCAGCGCCAGCGTGCCGTCGGCCTGGTGGGCCAGGGGCTGCGGCTGGATGCTGCCCAGCACCGCCGCGCCGCCACCCTCCCAGCGGTAGGTGTGGGCCATCTGCCCCACGATGTACTCGTCCCCGCGCTGGCAATGCGCCATCAGGGCGCACAGGTTGCTTTGCGTGCCGGTGGGCATGAACAGTGCCGCCTCGTAGCCCAGGGCCGCCGCCAGCCGCGTTTGCAGGGCGTTGACGGTGGGGTCGTCGCCAAACACGTCGTCGCCCAGCGGCGCGGCCAGCATGGCCTGCTTCATGGCGGCGGTGGGTTGGGTGACGGTGTCGCTGCGCAGGTCCACCACGCGCCCATTTTCAGAAGAAAAAATGGGCTCTACCGCTTGATTTGAAAGCACAGCAAGCTCCTTTTTCAGGAGTTCAGAAAGTTCTTGAGCATGGCGTGGCCGTGCTCGGTGAGGATGCTTTCCGGGTGGAACTGCACGCCTTCCAGGGGCAGGCTGCGGTGGCGCACGCCCATGATCTCGCCGTCGTCGGTCCAGGCGGTGATCTCCAGCTCGGGCGGGCAGGTGGCCCGTTCGATGGCCAGCGAGTGGTAGCGGTTGACGGTGAACTGCGCGGGCAGGTCGCGGAACACGCCCTGCTGCGTGGTGGTGATGACGCTGGTCTTGCCATGCATCTGCGTCTGCGCCCGCACGATGCGCCCACCCAACGCCGCCCCGATGCTCTGGTGCCCCAGGCACACGCCCAAAATGGGCAGACGCCCGGCAAAGCGCTGGATGGCCGGTACCGAAATCCCGGCCTCGGCGGGGGAACAGGGGCCGGGGGAGACCACCAGCTTGTCCACCTCACCGGCGGCCAGCAGGGCCTCGATGTCGTCCAGCGTGATTTCGTCGTTGCGGGCCACCCGCACCTCGGCCCCCAGCTCGCCCAGGTACTGGACGATGTTGTAGGTGAACGAGTCGTAGTTGTCGATCATCAGCAGTTTCATGCCTGCTCTCCAGTCAAAACGGGGCGGTGAAGGCGCGCGAATTCACCGCGCTCAAAGTCGATCGAGGCCTGAATCAAGGCGCGGTACGCCGCCTCCACCACCGCGGCGGGAGCCCCCAGGCTGTCGGCTTGGGCGCACACACGCGCAACGATGAACTCAATGCGGTCGACGTCCACGATCTGGTGCTCCGCCTGTTTGATGCGCCCGGCCTGCGCCACGTAGCCACAACGCTGCGCCAGAAGGGGAACGATTTGCGCATCCAGCGCATCGATGTGGGCCCGCACCTCGGTCATGGTGGTGCAGTGTTGAACCGAATGGGATGGGGTGCTCATGCGTTTCACTCCAGACCGGCTTCCACCATCTCGGCCGCGCGCAGCAGCGCACGGGCCTTGTGCTCGGTCTCGCGCCACTCCATCTCGGGCACGCTGTCGGCCACCACCCCGGCTGCCGCCTGCACATGCAACATGCCGTTCTTGATGACGCCGGTGCGGATGGCGATGGCCACGTCCATGTCACCACCAAAACTCAGGTAGCCGCAGGCCCCGCCGTACACCCCGCGCTTGACGGGTTCGAGCTGGTCGATCACCTCCATGGCGTGCACCTTGGGGGCCCCGCTGAGGGTGCCCGCCGGGAAGGTGGCCTTGAGCACGTCCATGTTGGTCATGCCCTCGTTGAGCACGCCTTCGACGTTGCTGACGATGTGCATCACATGGCTGTAGCGCTCCACCGCAAACGCCTCGGTCACCTTGACCGATCCGGTGCGGGCGATGCGCCCGATGTCGTTGCGGGCCAGGTCGATCAGCATGACGTGCTCGGCGCGCTCCTTGGGGTCGGCCAGCAGGTCCTGTTCGGCCGCCACATCGGCCTCGGGCGTGGCCCCGCGGGGGCGGGTGCCAGCCAAGGGGCGGATGGTGGCTTTTTTGGCATACCGTTTGGCCCCCACGCTTGCATCGTCCGGTGCTGCGCTGCCCCCCGAGGGGGCGCTCGCGCCCTCCACCTCCACAGCCTCCTGCCGCACCAGGATCTCGGGCGACGCCCCCACCACCTGGAAGTCGCCCCCATCGGGTTCGCTGAAGTGGTAGTAGTACATGTAGGGGCTGGGGTTGAGCGAGCGCAGCGCCCGGTACAGGCTGAGCGGGTTCTGGGTGTAGGGTTTGGTGATGCGCTGGCCCATCACGATCTGCATGAAGTCGCCGTTGGCGATCAGGCCCTTGGCCTTGTCCACCGCGGCCAGAAAATCGGCCTTGGCGTAGTCGCGCTGCTCGGGCTGCGGGGTGCTGGGAGGTGCCGAGGGCGGAAACACCGCGGAGCGCAACCGGGCCTTCAGCTCGGCCAAGCGCGCCTGGCCGCGGGCGTAGGCGCGAGGCTGGGCAGGATCGGCATACACGATCAGGTGCAACTGGCCCGAGAGGTTGTCGATGACCGCCAGTTCCTCACACTGCAACAGCAGGATGTCGGGCGTGCCAATGGTGTCGGGCTGGCAGCTGTGCGCCAGCTTTTTTTCGATGTGGCGCACCGTGTCGTAGCCGAAGTAGCCCGCCAAACCGCCACAGAAGCGGGGCAGACCGGGCTGCAGCGCCACCTTGAAGCGCTGCTGGTACGCGGCAATGAAATCCAGCGGGTTGCCGTGGGCGGTTTCCACCACGCGGCCATCGGTCACCACCTGGGTTTGGGCGGCCTCGGCAAAGCCGGTGGCGCGCAAAAAGGTGCGGGCGGGCAAGCCAATGAAGCTGTAGCGCCCGAAGCGCTCGCCCCCCACCACCGACTCCAACAGAAAGCTGTTGGCACCGGGCTGTGCGCCCGGGCTGGCCGCCGAGGTGTGGGCCAGCTTGAGGTAGACAGACAGAGGGGTTTCGAGGTCGGCAAACGCCGTCGCGGTCAGGGCAATGCGGTTGTGGCCTTCATCGGCCAGGCGCTGGAATTCGGTTTCGGTGATCACGGAAAAAGCCTTGGTATCCGGTGTCAACATGCCCAGCCACCGTCGCAACGGACAGGCGTGGTCAGGCTCGGGAAACGCGACCCGCATTGTCGCGGGCCGCAAACCTGGCAGGGTGCCAGGGTGGGCAAGCAGAGGCACCGCTGAAGGCGCCCGTGCTCACCCGGTTCAACGCGCAAGCGTCACCAGCAGCGACGCCAGGGCCAGGCTCCCCGGTCGCTGCAACCTGTGTTGGTGGTGCGGTGAATGAACATCAGCCCAGTGTAACAAAGCGTGTCGGGCGGCGCAGTAACATCCCGGCCCACCCCAGACGCCTGCCACACCCGCCAAGCCCGGGTCACGCGCCACCACCCATGATTGCCCCCCAACGTTTGTTTTCCCTCCTGCCCGCGCGGGCTTCTGCACTGGCCCTGCCCCCCCGGTGGTCACAACGCATCCGCTGGGGCCTGATGGCCGTGGGAGTGAGCTGGCTGCTGGGTTGGCTGGTGCTGCCCGGTTGGCTCAAACCCACCGTGGAACGTTTGGCCAGCGAGGCCTTGGGCCGCAAGGTCGAGGTGCAGGCCCTGGGCTTTCACCCCTGGAGCCTGGGCCTGACGCTGGAGGGCCTGACCATCGCCACCGCCGACGGCCAAGGCACCCAACTGGCGGTGGAACGTGTGGAGGTGGATGCCGAGCTGGAATCCCTGTTCCGCCTGGCCCCGGTGGTGGACGAACTGCACATCGAACACCCGGAACTGCGCCTGTCCATCGACGCCGACGGTCGCCCCGACGTGCAAGACGTCATCGACCGGCTCAACGACACGCCCGCCAGCCCCGAGCCCACGCGCTTCGCGCTCTACAACATCCAGGTGAACGACGGGCAACTCACCCTGCACGATGGTCCCCGCGGGCAGTCCCACGAGGTGACGCAGCTGCGGGTGCATGTGCCTTTTGTCAGCACCCTCAAGAACCCGCGCCAGGTCAAGGTCCAGCCCCACCTGGCCTTTGTGCTGGACGGCAGCCGGTTTGACACCGACATCAGCACCCAGCCCTTCAGCGCACCGCTGAACACCGAAGCCCAGATGACCTTCGAGGGCCTGGACCTGGCCCCCTACCTGGCCCTGTGGCCCACGAACCAGCCGTTGCGCCCCACCGCGGCGGTGCTGTCGGGTCAGCTCAAGCTGAACTTCTCGCAGCAGAGCGAGCCGCACGTTCAACTCTCCGGCCAACTGGAGGCCACGCAGGTGCAGGTGGTCGACGCCCAACGCCAGACGGCCCTGACGCTGGCACGGGCCCAGGTGGCGCTGGACGACGTGCGCCCGCTGCGGCAGGTGTTCCACCTGGGGGCGGTGACGCTGAGCCAACCCCGTGTGTTCGCCCACCGCCTGAGCGCCGGGCAGGTCAACCTGTGGCCCGCGCCATCCGCCGCCGCCCCCAACCCCGAAGCCGCCGCGCCCGACCTGCGCGTGGCCCGGGTGCAACTGGACGATGGCCGCATCGAATGGGTGGACGACGCCACCCCAGACGCCCAGCAGCGCCCCACGCGCCTGAGCCTGGACGACCTGAACCTGCAACTGCAACAGGTCCAGTTCCCCTTGCCCAAGGCCGATGCCCCCAGCACCCTGGCCTTGAACGCCCGCTGGACCCATGGCAAAGCCGCCGCCCCGCTGAAAGTGACGGGACAGATCGACACCCGCGGCGCCCAACTGAATGTGGACCTGCAAGGCGTGGCGTTGGACGGCCTGTCCCCTTACATCGCCACCCAGCTCAAGCCACGCCTGAGCGGCCAAGTGAACCTGTCGGCGCAAGCCCTGTGGGCTCCTGCCACGGTCCCCGGCGAAGCCGACACGCTGACGCTGACGCTCAAGCACCTGTCGGCCGACGCCTTGCGCCTGAGCCACGGCAGCACAACCCTGGCCAGCCTGCAACGGCTGGACCTGAGCGACCTGACCCTGAACCCCACCCGCCGCACCCTGGAGGTGGGCCAGCTGAGCCTCACCCGCCCCGCCATCCAGATGGGCCGCAACCGCGACGGCCTGCTCAACGCCACCGAATGGCGGGTGCCCACGGCCGCACCCACCGAGGCCGAGGCCAACGCCGAGGTGGTGCCCGCCCCGCAGGCCGCATGGCGCTGGCGCATTGCCGACCTGAACCTGAGCGGCGGGCAACTGACCTGGCAAGACACCGCCACCCCCCAACCGGTGAACGTGCAGGTGCAGGACCTGCAATGGCAGGCCCAATCCTTGGCCTCTGACGGCGACACACCCGCAGCGGTGTCGCTGGACGCCAAGGTGTCCAGCGGCCACACGGAGCCGGGCCGCCTGACCTGGAAAGGCCAGCTGCGGCTGGCGGCCGATGGCACCCCCGCCCAGGCGCAAGGCCAGGTCACGGCCCGCCGCCTGCCCGCACACGCCGCCGCGCCCTATGTGGCCGACGCCCTCAACCTCAGCCTGGGCCGGGCCGACACCAGCTTTGTGGGCCAGTTCGACTACCAACCCACCCCCGATGGCCCCCGGGTGACCGTGAAGGGCGACGTGACGCTGGAAGACCTGCGCGCCGACACCCTGGCCGATGCTGGCCGCCCAGCCGACGAACTGCTGCACTGGAAAAGCCTGAACCTGCGCGGCCTGGACCTGCAGACTGCGCCCGGGCAACGCCCCCGCGTGGCCATTCAGAGCGGCGCCCTGAACGACTTCTTTGCCCGTGTGGTGGTGCAGGAAAGTGGTCGCATCAACCTGCAGGACCTGGTGCGCACGCCCGCTGCCGCAGCCCCCGCGCCCACGGCGGCCCAGCCCTCTACGCCCAGCACCCACGGTCCCGGCTGGCAGGTGAGCGTGGGCCCCTTCAGCCTGGTGCAGGGCCGGGTGGCCTTTGCCGACCACTTCATCCAGCCCAACTACCAGGCCGACCTGAGCGAGCTGACCGGGCGCATTGGCGGCTTTTCCTCCGACAACCCCAAGGGCAGTGCGCCCCAAATGGCCGATGTGGAGCTGCGAGGCCGGGCCGAAGGCACCGCCTCGCTGGCCATCACCGGCAAACTCAACCCGCTGGCTCAGCCGCTGGCCCTGGACATCGAGGGCAAGGTCCGCGACCTGGAGCTGTCACCCCTCAGTCCCTACAGCGTGAAGTACACCGGCCATGGCATCCAGCGCGGCAAACTGAGCGTGGACGTGGCCTACACCGTGCAGCCCGACGGCCAGCTGACCGCCCGCAACCAGTTGGTGCTCCACCAGCTCACCTTCGGCGAAGCGGTGCCGGGCGCCCCCGCCAGCCTGCCCGTGAAGCTGGCCACCGCCCTGCTGGCCGACGGCCAAGGGGTGATTGACCTGAACCTGCCCATCTCCGGCTCGCTGAACGACCCGCAGTTCAGCCTGGTGCCGGTGTTCTTCAAGGTCCTGGGCAACCTGGTGGTCAAGGCCATCACGTCGCCCTTTACCCTGCTGACCCATGCCTTTGGTGGCGATGCGGACCAACTCTCCAGCGTGGGGTTTGCACCCGGCACCGCGCAACTCGACGCCGAGAGCGCCGACAAGCTGACCCGCGTGGCCCAACTGCTGGCCGACAAGCCCAGCCTCACGCTGACCATCACCGGTGCCGCCGACCTGGCGACCGAACGCACGGCGTACCAGAAGGCCCGCCTGGCGTCCCTGGTCCTGGCCGAAATGCGGCCACAGCCCGCCGACACCCCGACCGATGCAGCCCCGTCCCTCAGCCCCGAGGACCACCAGCGCGGCATGGTCACCCTGTACAAGCGGGCCGACATGCCCAAGCCCCGCAACGCGCTGGGGCTGCTGAAGGACATCGCCCCGGCCGACATGGAAACCCTGCTGATGACGCAGATCCCCGCCACCGACACCCAGATGAACGCCCTGGCCGTGCAACGGGGCGTGGCCGTGCGCGACCACCTGGCCCGCCTGGGCGTGGCCCCTCAGCGGCTGTTCCTTGGCACCCCACCGGTGGGAGCGACCGCCCCGGCCCAGGCACACCTGCAGCTCGCCCTGCCCTGACAAGCCGTCCTGTTGGGTACAAAATGCCACACAGGCAACACTCACCCATTCAGGAGACAAGATGACCCACAGAGGTTGGACATGGCGGGCGATGGTCGGCACGGCCTTGGTGTGGCTGGCCACGTCAGGGGCATGGGCTCAGACCGTGGACGTGGCCGACGTCCGGTACGAGCGCACCGTCAAACTGCAGGACCAGAACCTGCTGCTCAACGGCGCGGGCGTCCGGTACAAGGCGGTGTTCAAGGTCTACACCGCAGGTCTGTACCTGACCCAGAAGGCCAACTCCCCTGAAGAGGTGTGGAAGGCCCCAGGCCCCAAGCGCATCCACATCGTCATGCTGCGCGACATCGACGCCAACGAGCTGGGCAAGTTGTTCACCCGGGGTGTGGAAGACAACACCCCGCGCAACGACATGTCGCAGCTGGTGCCGGGGCTGATCCGCATGTCCGACATCTTTTCCCGGTACAAAAAACTCATGACCGGCGACACCTTCACGGTGGACTGGTTGCCCGAGCAGGGCACCGTCATCTCCGTCAAGGGACAGCCCCAGGGCGAGCCCTTCAAGGAACCGGCGTTCTTCCAGGCCCTGATGCGGATCTGGCTGGGCAACAACCCCGCCGATTCGCTGCTGAAAGACGCCCTGCTGGGCAAAGAGCGGCGTTCGGTCAAAAACTGATCCTTTCCCTCACCCCATGGACACGCCCCCCCTCAACCCCGAAGCGGGTCCGCAGACCGCCCCTTCCGAACCCCAACCCGGCCTGCTGGAGTTGGCCACGCGGGACGACGGCCAGACCCTGTACGCCACCTACACGCCGCCGGGCGCTGCCGACGCCCCCCGCGTGACGCTCCAGGCCACGCTGATCCAGGAGCAGATCGCCCAAGGGGGGTGGTCCACCTGGTGGCGGGACGATGCCGCAGTGGGCAAGCTGGTGCAGCAGGCGGCCACCACCAAGGAGCCGCTGAGCGTCAAGATCGCCGAAAAGCGCCCGGGGCGCTGCACCGTGCAGGTGGCCCGGGACCGCATGTCGGCCACCATCACGCTCGATCCCCCGCAAGGGGGCGAGCCCCTCACGCTGGAGCAGGTGCACCAGGTCCTGTCGGACAAAGGCGTCAAGTTCGGCCTGCTCGACGACGTGCTGGCCGCCGCCGTGGCCGAAGGGCGGGCCAGCAACCTGGAAGTGGCCAAGGGCCAACCCGCGGTGAATGGCGAACACACCCGCTTCGAACAGCTGGTGCCCAACATGCAGCAGCGCCACCCCCGCATCGACGAAGACGGCTGGGTGGACTACCGCGACCTGGGCGACCTGGTGGTGGTGAAGGAAGGCACCCCGCTGATGCGGCGCATCCCCCCCACCCCGGGCGAGGAGGGCCACGACGTCACCGGCGGCGTGCTGCGGCCCAAACCCGGGGCCAACAAGCCGTTTGCCCCCGGACTCAAAGGCGTGGCGCTGGACCCGCACGAACCCGACTTGCTGCTGGCCGCGGTTACCGGACAGCCCGTGGTGGTGTCGCAGGGCGTGAAGGTGGACCCCAACATCGTGCTGCCCAACGTGGACCTGGGCAGCGGCAACATCAAGTTCGACGGCCTGGTCAACATCAAGGGCGACGTCAAGGACGGCATGAAGGTGTTCAGCAGCGGCGACGTGCTGGTGGGTGGCGCGGTGCTGGCCGGCGAAATCGAGGCACAGGGCAACGTCATCGTCAAGGGCGGGGTGATCGGGCATTCCGAATACAACGGCAAGGACTCAGGTCGCAACAGCTGGTTCAGCGCCAAGATCGTGGCCAAGGGCACCATCCAGGCCCGCTACGCCGAAAACGCCTACCTGGAGGCCGAGGGCGACGTGGTGCTGGACGACTACGCCATGCACAGCGAAATCACCTCGCTGACCCACGTCACCATCGGCAAGCCCGGCGCCAAGAAGGGGCGCTGCATCGGGGGGCACACGCGGGCCACGCTGTCCATCCGGGTGGCCGAATCGGGCTCGTCCGCCGGACCCAAGACGGTGCTGCAAGCGGGACACAACCCGCTGATCGAGCAGGAGATTGCCGCCATCGACGCCCACATCGCCAAACACGAGGCCGAAGTGGCCAACCTGCAAAAGATCATCGACTTCATGGCGCTGCACCCCGAGCGCAACAAGGACGACATGGCCGGGCGCGCCCTGCTGACGCAGGAGCTTCACCAAGGCCAGATGCTGGAGCTGCAAGCCGAAAAGGCCAACCTGCAAGAAGCCCTGCACCTGGCCGACGGGGCCCACATCGACGTGGAGCTGACCGTGCACGGCGGCACCGAGGTGCGCCTGGGCGGCAAGGTCTGGCAGACCGCCGACAACCGCGCCCACGGCGTGTTCCGCATCAACGACGAAGGCGAACTGGTGTTTGGCAGCTGATCAGCCCAGCGCCTCGGCAAAGGCCTGGATGCTGGCCGGGTCGGGGGCCAGCTCGGTGTAGCCAATGCCCTCGCGGGCCAGCAGCTCGCGCATGCCCTTGTCCACCTCGTGGGCCTGCATCTCGTCCTGAAAGCGCCCCACATGCTGGTAGCGCTTGTCGGGGTTGCGCTGCACCATCACGTTGACGTTGTTGCACTGCCCGTACCACTCCAGCACCTGCTGGCGGGTCTTTTCCACGTCGCAGATGTTGTCGGCGTAGTTCTCGTTGTAGTACAGCAGCTGGGGCAGGGAGCACTCGCACACCAGGAACTGCACCTGTCCGTCCAGCGCCTCCAGCATGCGGAACTGCTGCTGCGCAATCAGGTACTGGTTGCGCAGGGCCTCGTAGTCCTTCTGCCAGACCAGGGCCTTGGCAAAGTCGGGGATGGTCTCCACCGTCTTGCGGCGCAAGTGCAGGTTGAGCACGATGGCCGCCGAAAACAGCGACTTGTCACACCCCGGCCCCCCGATGATGTTGATGACCTGCGTGGGGTAGAGCCGGAGCTTGTTTTCCGGCAACTGGGGTGACACGTAGGTGTAGTGCAAGGTCATGTCTGTCTCCTCTCGCTGCTCTGCAAGTGGCCGCGTGCCCCAGCATAGCGCCGTTGCACCTGGGCGCAAGGGGGCTTTCGATTTCGGTACAGTCGCGCCCATGTCCCGCCATGCTTTCTCCTGCGAAGCCCAACCTGAGTTCCTGCCCGATCAGTCGGACCCGGCCCAGGGGGTGTACGCCTTTGCCTACACCATCACCATCCGCAACGTGGGCGACGTGCCCGCCCAGTTGATCGCCCGGCACTGGGTCATCACCGACGGCATGGGCCGCACCGAGCAGGTCAAGGGCCTGGGCGTGGTGGGCCAGCAGCCGCTGCTGCGCCCTGGCGAGTCGTTCCAGTACACCAGCGGCACGCGGCTGCGCACCGCCACGGGGGTGATGCGCGGCAGCTACTTCTGCGTGGGCGAAGACGCCGAGCGCTTCGAGGCCGACATTCCCGCCTTTGTGCTGGACGCCACCGGCCACACCCCACCCGACGCCGCCCACCGGGTGCTGCACTGACGCCCATGAATGAAACGTCCGCCTGCGCTGACCTGCTGAGCCGCCTGGACCCCGCGGCCACCGCCGTCGAACGCCACCTGTGGCTGATGGCCGTGGTGGACTGGATCCGCGCCGACGACCTGCCCCCCGAAGTCAGCATCGGGCGTTTGCAGCAACTGCTGGACGTCCTGGAACAACAGCCCGAACTGCGCACGCGCTGGCAAGCCTGGTGGCAGGCGTTCCGCGCCCACCTGGACCTGGTGCCCCTGCTGGCCGATTTCGGCTTTGCACCCCGCACCGCCTTCCTGAGCGAGCTGGGCCAGCGCATCCGCCGCAAGCTGCTGCCCGCCACGCCGGACACCACCGACCCCACGGTGCTGTTCGACCTGCTGTTCACCCACCCGCAAGACGCGCAATGGCTGGCCGCCCTGCCCCCGGCCCTCATCCACCGCCTGGCCGCGCTGCTGCACACCCCGAACCACGACCCCGCCACCCTGCACCCCTGGGACCAGGCGCTGCTGGACGCCATCGTGTTCGGCGTGAGCCAGGTCAGCGCCACCGGCTTTGCGTCCGAAATCCGCGTGCGCCTGTCACCCGAGGCGCAGCGCCAGCGCACCTTTGTGGCCCTGCCCGAGCGGCTGGAGGCCTTTCGGCAGGCGGTGCAACAGCACGCCCCCCTGAGCCCGCAGGCCGCCACCGAAGCCGAGCGCCTGCGCCAGCACCTGGCCGCCTGCCAGGAGGTGGCCCAGACCGTCTACGCCCACCTGGACGAACACGGCATTTCGGTGGGCATCGTGTTTCGCTTGCAGCAGATGCGCCAGCGCATCCGCCGCATCCACGCCCTGCTGGACTGCCTGCTCACCACCGACCGCCCCACCGCCACCGCCGCGCTGATGGCCGACCTGGTCACCCTGGGCCACGAGAACCGCAGCATCCGCGCCCTGGTGGCCAGCAGCAGCCACCTGACGGCGGCCAAGGTGGCCGAACGCAGCGCCGAAACCGGCGAGCACTACATCACCCGCAACCGCGCCGAGTACCGCGACATGCTGCGCCACGCCGCAGGCGGCGGGGCCATCATCGGCTTCACCACCTGGGGCAAGTTCCTGCTGTACGGGCTGGCGCTGTCGCCGTTCTGGGCCGGGTTTGCCGCGGGCATGAACTACGCGCTGTCCTTCGTGCTGGTGCAGCTGCTGCACTGGACCGTGGCCACCAAACAACCCGCCGTGACCGCCCCGGCCATGGTGGCCAAGCTGCGCGACATCCAGGCCCCCGGGGCCGTGCGCGGTTTTGTGGACGAAGTGGCCCACCTGTTCCGCTCCCAGGTGGCGGCCATTGCGGGCAACCTGGCGCTGGTGGTGCCCACGGTGCTGCTCATCAGCCTGGCCCTGCAAGCCCTGACCGACCAGCCCATGATCGACGCCGACAAGGCCCACCACGTGCTGCACGACCTCAACGTGCTGGGCCCCACCGCGCTGTTTGCCGCCTTCACCGGCGTGCTGCTGTTTGCCAGCAGCATCCTGGCGGGCTGGTTCGAAAACTGGTTTGTGCTGCACCGGCTGGACTCGGCTCTGGCCCACCACCCGCGCTTCACCCGGGCGCTGGGGCGCGAGCGGGCGGGCCGCTGGGCCCGCTGGCTGCGCCACAACGTGTCGGGGCTGGCGGCCAACATCTCGCTGGGGCTGATGCTGGGCGTCATCCCGGCGTTTGCCGCGTTCTTCGGGCTGGGGCTGGAGGTGCGCCACGTCACCCTGTCGGCCGGGCAGGTGGCCGCCGCGGTGGCGGCGCTGGGCTGGCACAGCCTGGCCAGTGCCGACTTCTGGCTGGCCGTGGCCGGGGTGGCGGTGGTGGGCCCCATCAACCTGGCGGTGAGTTTTCACTTTGCCTTCCGGCTGGCACTGCGGGCCCAGGCCATCAGCGGGGTCAACCGCCAGCGCATCCATGCCGCCATCCGCAGTCGGTTGCGCAGCCAACCCCTGAGCTTTTTGCGACCGCCCCGCGAGGACTGAGCCCATGGGCGAATTCGACCTCATCCGCCGCCACTTTCAGCATGCCCTGCGCCCCGAAGGCGTGACCCTGGGCAACGGGGACGACTGCGCCCTGCTGGCCCCCGCGCCGGGCATGCGGCTGGCCGTGTCCACCGACATGCTGGTGGAAGGCCGCCACTTCCTGTCCACCGTGGACCCGGAGGCCCTGGGCCACAAGGCCCTGGCCGTCAACCTGAGCGACCTGGCCGCCATGGGCGCACAGCCGCTGGCTTTCACGCTGGCGCTGGCCCTGCCCCGCGCCGACGACGCCTGGCTGGCCGCCTTCAGCCGCGGCCTGCTGGCCCTGGCCGACGCCCACGGCTGCGCCCTGGTGGGGGGCGACACCACCGCCGGGCCGCTCAACATCTGCATCACCGTGTTCGGGCAGGTGCCGCAACACCAGGCCCTGCGCCGCGACGCCGCCCAGGCGGGCGACGACGTGTACGTGAGCGGCTGCCTGGGCGACGCCCGCCTGGCGCTGGAGGTGTTCCGCGGCGGGGCCCACCTGAGCGCCGCCGACTTTGCCGCCGTGCGCCTGCGGCTGGAACGCCCCACCCCCCGCGTGGCCCTGGGCCTGGCGCTGCGCGGCGTGGCCCATGCCGCCGCCGACGTGAGCGATGGCCTGCTGGGCGACCTGGGCCACATCCTCACCGCCAGCGGTGTGGGGGCGGACATCCGGCACCACGCCGTTATCAATTCGATAGCTGTCAGCGCTTGTTTAAAAAGCGCTGGAGGCCATTTTTTGCATGAATACCCATTGAACGGCGGCGACGATTACGAGCTGGTGTTCACCGCCCCGCCCGCGGCGCGTGAGCGCGTGGCCCAGGCCGCCCGCGAGGCGGACACGCCCGTCACCCGCATCGGCACCGTCACCGCCCACCCCGGCCTGCGGGTGCTGGACGCCCACGGCCAGCCGGTGGCGCTGCACAGCCGCTCGTTCGACCACTTTGCCTGATGGCTTTTTTGCCCACCCCCACCCCATGTCACTGCGCCGTCCTGCCCTGACCCACGCCGGGGCCTTGGCCCTGGCCCTCACCCTGGCCGCCTGCAATCGCCCCGAAACCACCACCTCTGCCGCCAGCGCAGCCGCAGCACCCGCCCACATCCCCTTGCGGTGTGAAGAGTCCGCGCTGTCCGAAGCCGGGCAGTACATCGGCGAGAACAACGCCTGGGGCAAACAGGGCGTGGTGGGCTGGACCCAGTGCATGGGGGCCACCGCGCTGCCGCAGGCCGACGGCCAGCCCCCCGCCGTGGCCGCCCACTGGACCTGGGACTGGAAGCAGGTGGGCGACAACGTCAAGGCCTTCCCTGAGATCGTGTTCGGCCACAAGCCCGGCTTTCCCAAGACCAGCACCACCCTGCTGCCGCGCAAGCTGAGCACCCTGCAAACGCTGACGGTGGAGCACGACATCACCACCGAGCGCGAAGGCGCGGGCAACCTGTCCATCGACATGTGGCTGACCGCCAACGGCAACCCCACCACCTTTGCCGTGCCGCCCATCACGCACGAGGTGATGATCTGGCTGGAAGCCTTTGGCCCCATGTACCAGGGCGGTGACCTGGTGGACCGCGTGCGCATCAACGGCACGCTGTACCGCGTGCATGTGGGCGAAAAATTCGGCCTGGGCTGGCGCTACGTGGCCTTTGCGCCCAACAGCCCCATGAAGCCGGTCAACCAGATCAACCTGCTGCCGTTCTTCGAGTACCTGCGCGGCAAGAACCTCATCACCACCGACGAGCACCTGTCCGCCGTCAACCTGGGCAACGAAATCATCAGTGGCAGCGGCGACACGCGGGTCAACCGCTATGCCGTCACCGTGAAGTGAGGTCCCAGCGTCGCCGCACCGGCTCGGGCACCACGCTGCGCAGGTAGTCGGCCAGGGTGCGGCCCGGCTCGTCGGCAAACACCGGGCGGCCTTCGGCGGGGGTGGCCAGCGAGGTGATGCGGTCCACCCGGAAGCTGCGAAAGTCCTGCCGCCACTCGCACCAGGCGGCCAGCGTCCACACCTTGCCCCAGTGAAAACACCCCAGCGGCCGCAACACCCGCTGGCTGCGGCGGCCCTGCTCGTCGGTGTAGCCAATGCACAGGCGTTGCCGCCCCTGCACCGCCTGGCGCACGCCCTGCAGGGTCTGGGCGGTGGCGGCGTCCAGCCCGGTGGCCTCGGGCGGCGGGGCGTACACCGCCAGCGCCTGCGCCGCGGTGCGCAGGCCCCGCGGCAGCACCGACAGCACCCGGCCCAACGCCTGTTCCGCCGACAAGGCCATGGCCGGGTCCAGCCAGGGCTGGGCCAGGCGCACGGCGGCCACCAGGGCCTGGGCCTCGTCGGCGGTGAACATCAGCGGCGGCAGGTCAAAACCCGCGCCCAGCCGGTAGCCCACGCCCGCCTCACCCTCGATGGGCACGCCCTGGGCCTGCAGGTCGGCCACGTCGCGGTAAATGGTGCGCTCGGACACCGACAGCCGCTGCGCCAGCAGCGCCGCCGTGGACAGGCGACGCCCGCGGATGATCTGAACCAGTTGAAACAGGCGGTCGGCACGGCGCATGCGGGCATTGTCCGGTGGAATCAGGCCAGGGCGTGCAGGCCCACGCGGTTGCCGTCCAGGTCGGTGATGTGGGCGAAAAAGCCCATGCCTTCGGGCAGGGCCTGGCGCGGCAAGGCCACCGCGCCACCCGCGGCCACGGCCCGCTGCAAGGCCGCGTCCAGCGAGGGGCTGGCGTCCAGGTACACCAGGGTGCCTCCGCTGGCTTGGGCCGGTGCGGTGGGGCCGCACATCAGCGCACCGCCCGTGCCCTGGGCCGGGTCGTAGGCAAACACCGCGCCTTGCGACGGGCCCATGGCCTCGCGGCGCATGGGGCGGCCCAGCAGGGTTTCGTAAAAGGCCTGGGCGCGGTCGAGTTGTTG